>CBDVAD010000559.1:0-2438 GCA_965371875.1 uncultured bacterium | reverse complement strand
GGTGAGACTGGTAGAATGGGAACCGGTAGAAGAGAAATTGGCCATGGACATCTGGCTTACAGAGCTATTGAAGCAATTCTTCCGGATAAAGCTGATTTTCCATATACAATTAGAATTGTATCCGAAATCCTTGAATCAAATGGATCATCCTCAATGGCCTCTGTTTGCGGGGGTACTCTTTCTCTCCTGAATGCAGGTGTTCCTATTAAAAAAGCTGTTGCAGGTATTGCTATGGGACTTATCAGTAGTGATACCAAGGCCGTTGTACTAAGTGATATTCTTGGAGAAGAGGATCACTTAGGTGATATGGACTTTAAGGTAACAGGTACTGCTGACGGTATAACAGCTTTCCAAATGGATATAAAAATATCCGGTGTAAGTGCTGAACTATTGGCTAAAGCCCTTGAGCAGGCAAAAAAAGGTCGGTTTCATATACTTAAAATTATGAATAACACTATTGAAACCCCAAGAGAATCACTTTCCCAGTATGCACCAAAAATTATTTCCTTCTCTATTGATACTGAAAAAATCGGTCTGGTAATTGGACCCGGCGGGAAAAATATAAAGGCCATCGCTGAAAAAAGTGGTGCTGAGATAAAGATTGATAATGATGGAAAAGTTGCTATTTACGGCAAAACCCAGGAAGGGACAGATATGGCGGAAGCTATGGTAAAGGGTCTTATCGAGGAACCGGAAGTAGGAAGAATCTATACTGGTACTGTTAAAAAGATCCTTGATTTTGGTGCTTTTATTGAAATTCTTCCCGGAAAAGAAGGACTTTGTCATATTTCAAAGCTTTCCAGAGAGAGAGTTAATAAAGTAACAGATGTTCTTGAAATGGATCAGGAAATTTCTGTAAAACTTCTTGAAATAGATAGAATGGGAAGATTGAACCTGAGTTATGTTGATGCTCTGGAAGCAGAAGCAAAAGATAAATAATTAGTACTATGCAGAAGATAATTATATTCGGTGACTATGAAGCTGGAAAGGAGCCTGTTTACAGTTCTCCTCTGGCTTCAGGTGCCGATATTAAAGCATATATTGAAGAAGATATTATTATTGAACCCGGCGCAACTGCATTGATACCTACAGGAATCAGACTGCAAATTCCGGAGGGTTATGAAGGTCAGATAAGACCACGATCGGGTCTTGCTTTGAAATATGCTGTTACGGTACTAAACACACCTGGACCTATAGATGCTGATTATAGAGGTGAAATAAAAATTGTTTTAGTTAATCATGGAAAAAATCCTTACACTGTATGCAGGGATGATCGAATTGCACAGTTGGTATTTTCACCAATAATACAGGCTGAATTCATACAAAAAAAAGAATTATCTGCTTCGAATCGGGGAAGAAATGGATTTGGTTCAACGGGGATCTAAAGTTTATCGATCTTCTTTTTTTACCATTTATAAATATATTTTATCTGAATTTATATTCTCATTTACAGTAGCTTTTCTTTTCTTTTTCTTCATATTTTTTGTTAATCAACTTCTACTTATGGCAGAAGAGATACTCTCCAAAAATGTGTCTTTTAAAAATGTTTCTCTTATAATACTGTATTCTCTTCCAGCTATCGTTGCATTTGCCATGCCGTTTTCATCATTAGTCGGGGGGTTGATGTCCATAGGCAGAATGTCATCAGACAATGAAATTCTTGCATTCCAGGCTTCTGGTATTTCATATAAAAAATTATTTATTCCTGTAATAATTATTGGAATCTTTTTATCTTTTTTTTCTTTTATAGTAAGTGATTACTTTCTTCCAGTAAGTACAATAAAATTTGGAAGACTTTACCGGGAAATACTGTATTCCTCTCCGGAACTGGAACTCGAATCCTACTCTATAAAACGCTACCAGGACAGTATTATAATTACAGGAATGGTAGATAATCGAACCATTAATAACCTTCTAATTATTGATAAAACTGAAGAAAAAAATAATAGAGTTATCCTTGCTGAAAAAGCTGAACTTTCATCAGGACTGGATCAATTGGGAATTACCTCTTTGGAACTTACAAATGTATTAAGCCTTACTCCAATAATTAAACAAAGAGGTGATTATAACTATTTCACATCAACAAAAATGATCTATAATATTCTTCTCAAGAATATATCTTTTTCTATTCGTAATCTTACCCCCCGTGAAATGAGTTCAATAGATGTCTATAAATCTATGATTCAAAAGGAAGAGAAACAAAAAAATAATATTTTTCAAAATAGTAGACGTATTGAAGATCTTACAGCTGAGCTGTTTTCCAATTATTATTTAAATAATTCCGGCTTTTCAAAACTGAATTCAATATATAATCAAATAAACCAAAAAAATAAAAAATTATTTTTTGATAGGAATTTGCAGATCTATAAAATTGAATTACATAAGAAATTTGCAGTTCCCGTTGCATGCCTTTTTTTCCTGTTTTTTTCTTTTCCTAT
>CBDVAD010000558.1:0-2466 GCA_965371875.1 uncultured bacterium | reverse complement strand
CACTGACTATTTTCCTGTTTCCAAGTTTGAATTAGAATTCTTTTAAATTTTTCTTTCTCCAATGCCTTTATAACACTGTTCCTATGTTCTGAATTGTCGAATACTGCGGTTTTTATTGCTCCCATGTAAGATTTTGCTTTCTTCGCCGAAGTACCGGCAATGATTTTTTGATCACGAATAAGAAGACCATCATCAATTAAAAGCTCAATACCAAATTTCTCGGAGACAAGCTTTGCTCTAAAGCTTTTTCCGGTACCACTTTTCCCTACGAGTGCAAATGTTTGTACACCTTTTATAAGCCAGCTTACATGTCTAAAAAATTTAATCATTCGTGAATTATACACATTGGGCGATCCAATTTCAATAAGATGGTATGGAATCTCTAATTTAGCTTGACAAAAAGTACTTCTAAATAGAGACTGTATTATCTTTAAATATTGCGTATATCTGAGAAATGAAGTTTTTGAATAACAGACTAACCGGAATCTCTATTCTTTTTATTACAGCCTCTTTATACATTGTTTTAACAATGACTGTTAAAGTGCCTTTAAGTAATATCGATTTAAAGATGTGGGAGGGCCACTATACTCTTGTACTTGAAGCTGATGCACCAATAGCAGAAATTATTTCTGATTTAGAGCTTTTTACAGAATGGGAAGTGGTTTCGGAATATGGCAGTAATATACAGGTTTTTAGTCATGCCGGTGAAGTCCATATTCCTGTTTCGGAGTTAAAATCCTATTATGTAGACGGAGATCCTCTATTTGATCCATTCCTTCAAAAACTTCCAGCTCTGTTTAAGGCAAAATCATCTGAAAAAAACTACAATCTGGTATATATAAGTACAAAAAATTCTCCATCATTATTTTCTGACAAAATTACAGAAATAATGTCTTTTTACTCACATAAATGGTTTATACCTGAAATAGAAAAGGATAATCAGGCTATTAATACAGCAATTTTTATCATATCAATAATACTTCTCCTTGTTTTAAATAAAAAATTGTGGCCTTTTCTTATTCCTGGAATTATCCCCTGGTTTTTATTTGCATCCGGCTCAGGACTCTCGGGAGTAATAGTCTCCATTATTTTTTTATTTGGCTGGATGCTGCTCGGATCCCAGTTGTATAATTCATTTCGTCATTTTTTAAATTTAGGTAAATTTGACCCTGTTGACAGGAAAAAATTGTTTGTTTCTATATTTATAATGGTTATTTCAGTATTTTACCTCTTTTTAAATAGCATGACTTTAGCTCATATTACTGCCTATACTATGGCTGTTCTTGCTCATTTTAGTTCTGTTGCTTTTTATATTATCATACTGGGGTATAAAAGACGCCTGCAGCAGCATAGAATCTTTTTTCCTGTAAGAATCAGATATAAGTCAAAAAATGCCAATATGCTTGAATTCGTTATTCTCAGTTCATTTATTATGATTATAGTAATTTCTCCAATGATTATTCAGGGAAATCGGTCAGAGATTGATATTAAGCTTCCTGTTCCTGTTTCGATTGAAGGAGTTTCCGATTTTTCCCAGGTTTCGATGCAGATTTTAAATAAACATTCAGGTCAGTCAGAGTTGCCAAATCTTTCAGATTACATCACACACATGATATTTTTAGAGACTTACCCTTATGGTTATCAGTATCTTTTTCCTGAACCTGATCAAATTCTGTCTGTACCGCTTTTTTCCCTTGAAAAAGGTACAGTAACAAGAAAAAATGTTAGCATAAATATGTTTACAGACAGATGGTATGAAAGTATAATGACTGGCAGTTCAAATACAGGAATTATCAGATTACTTCTCAGTAATAATTCACCAACACTGGTTGGATATCAGTCAGAAAATCAGAGTTTTGTAACAGATGAAATTTTCAGAAATCATTACATGATTTCAATATTTCTTGTATTAGCTATAATAATATGGTTGAATAATCTATCTCCATCGGAATGGTATGGTTTCAAAGACTTAGTGTTAAGGAGAAAACAACAGGTAGTATGAAAGGATTAAAGACATTTAAAAAAGGAGGAGTTCATCCTCCCGGAAAGAAATATCTGTCAGAACATAAACCTATTAAAAATGCTGTTATATCGAACTTATCAGTTGTGGCGCTGTCACAACATCTGGGCAGTCCTTCAGAAAGTATTGTCGAACCCGGGGATGAAGTTAGAGAAGGTATGCTTATAGGAAAGTCTACTGGATTTATATCAGGTAATATACATTCACCGGTACCCGGTAAGGTTAAAGAGATAAGTGACATCTATCTTCCCAATGGAATGACTTCCAAAGCAGTTGTGATTGAAATGGAAGGAGAATTTGACAGACTTGGCAAGGAAGTAATCGAGACAAGCTGGGATCATCTTTCTTCCAAAGAAATTGTGGAAATAATAAACTCAAATGGTATTGTCGGGTTGGGTGGTGCAACCTTTCCTGCAAATGTTAAGTTTACTCTTCCCAGAGGTAAA
>CBDVAD010000557.1:0-2471 GCA_965371875.1 uncultured bacterium | reverse complement strand
GGAAGCAGACAGTATCCACCTTCGACTTTATAAACAATATTGACGCTACTAATTTACTGTTATGCAACCGGATGTTTTCTGCAGAATATCTAAAAGAAGTTATAAACACTCAAGGAGGCTGTAGGCTATTAGGGTAGCTTATCTCTCTATTTTTTCCCCTAAAAGCCTTCAGCCTTCTTCCTCTAATTCTGCTGTCGCTTCAGATGAACATCAAAGATATATCTGTCACCTCTGTACCAGCTTCGACTGTACTCGAAGGGTTTGTTGTCCTTTATGTAGGATGTTCTTTGTATAAACAGAATAGGATCTCCCTTTTTGATTCCAAGAGATGAAGCTGTTTCTGTGTCTGCTGAAATTGCTTCAAGGTGTTCAGTGGCATTTACTATTATTCTCTTATATTTATTACTGCATACAGCATAGAGAGATTCCTTACTGAAATCGAACTGTAGAAGATCCGGACAGAATTCAGGGGGAATATAGCTTTCGTGAATTACAATAGGTTCATTATTAGCGAATCGGAGGCGTTTTACTTTAAATACCCTATCTTCACTGGTCAATTCCATTGATTCCTGAATAAATTCCGGAGCAGAAATTTCTTTAGATTCCAGAACTTCTGATCTGACACTAAAGCCCTTATCCTCCATATCAGATTTAAAGCCTCTAAATTTTTCCTGACTGTTTTCAATTATGGGTTTCTGGATATATGTACCGTAACCCTGTTTTCTTACCAAATATCCCTCATTAACAAGTTCTGTAACCGCGCTTCTGGCAGTTAATCTACTTACCCCGTACTTCTCTTTTAGTTGAGGTTCAGAAAGAATTTTATCACCTGGTTTAAGTTTTCCACTGGTAATTTCTTTCAATATGCTCTCTTTAATCTGCCAGTAAACAGGAACATGGCTTTTTCGGTCAATTTTCAATACAAAACTCCTGGGTCGTATTTTATCCTTTTATGGTCATATTGACAACAATTATGACACGGGTTAGTATAAGTTGTCTATACAATTAAATATTATTAAATTAAGGATAAAAAAATGGATAAACCTGTAATAGCTATAACAATAGGAAAAAAATATTATTCAAGAATGATATCTGATGAAAGCATAAGAATATTGGAATCTTTTGCCGATGTCCGGCATACAGGTACAGAGGATCCTGCAGATAAAAATGAGATGAAAAGGCTCCTTGATGACGCAGACGCATGTATAACCAGTTGGGAAGTAGCCCCATTGGATGCAGAAATAATGGCTGGAGCAGCTAATCTCAAGGCTGTTGTACATATGGGTGGGAGTGTTAAACGTCTTGTATCAGATGAACTGTTTGAAAAAGGTGTAAAAGTCTTTGGAGCAAGCCCTGTCCTGGCAGAGACAGTCGCTGAAACGGCCCTTGGTTTTATGATCATTGGGATGAAAAAAGGATGGGAGATTGCTGCAGCAGTTAAGGATGGTGGATGGAGAGATTGTGAATGCTGGCCGCCAAGGGAACTCAGAGGTAAAACTGTTGGTATTATAGGGGCGAGTCAGGTTGGAAGACATCTCATAAAGCTGTTAAAACTTTTTAATGTAAATATTCTTGTTTACGATCCCTTTCTTTCAGAAGAGGACGCAAACTTAATGAATGTAAAGCGTGTTAGTATGATCGAACTTGCTGCTGAATCAGATGTAATTTCACTCCATGCACCTGTTAATGAAAATACCAGGAAAATGCTGAATGCTGATATTTTTAAAGTAATGAAAGATGATGCTTTAATTGTTAATACTGCCAGAGGTGCGTTAATTGATGAACCGGCCTTAATTAAAGAGCTGTCAGCTGGTAGATTTTATGCTGTACTTGATGTTTCTGATCCTGAACCTCCTGCAGAGGATAGTCCACTGCGTAAATTATCAAATGTTACTCTATTTCCACATTTTGCAGGGTGTATAGAAGACTGCAGTGATATGAGTCTCCGTGCAGCAGAAGAGCTCCGAAGGTTTTTCTCCGGAGAAGAAGCATTGTACGAAATAACCAGAGAAATGTTTGACAGGATTTCTTAAATAGATGGGAATAAAAGAATTCAACAGATCAGAAGGTACAGCTGGCAGCGAAAGGCGGGTATATGGTGTAGACTGGAATTTTTCAGCAGATGATGCTCTCCTTCTTCCCGAAAGAAGGGAGGATTTAAATGAAAATCCATTTCTTCTTAAAATATTTCATATAAACGATCTTCACTGTAATATCCACACTTTTAATGACGATTATTCAACAACACCTGTGTTCTCTAAGATAGTTAACGAAGTAGAGAAAGAGAGAGTGTTATCAAAGAATAAAACTGATACAGGCCTATTGTTTTTATCTGCCGGTGATGACAGTATAGGATCTCCTATGGATCATCTTACAGGTTATGACGGGAAAGATTTCATATGTCACCCTGTATATTCTGCTTTTAGTCTTGCAGGCATTGACGCTACCGTATTGGGTAATCATGATTTTGA
>CBDVAD010000556.1:0-2473 GCA_965371875.1 uncultured bacterium | reverse complement strand
CTGAGCAAGAAACCCTGCAATTATTCCGGCAAGGATATCTCCTGAGCCGCCGGTACCAAGTGAAGGGTTCATTCCATCAACAATACTGTAATCACCCTCTGGAGTTACAATAAAAGTTACATGACTCTTTAATACCATTACTGCACCATACTTTCCCGCAGTTTCTCTTAAATAAGGAATAGGTGAAAGCATAAACACATCTTTATCTATACCGGAAAGTCTTGCAAACTCTCCGGGATGGGGTGTAAAGACCCACCTGCCTCCAGCAGATCCTGGCTTTTTCTGAAATTTATTCTCTAATTCCAAAAGCACATTTATACCGTCGGCATCCAAAACCCCAGGAATATTGCTGTCAAAGAGCTTTTCGAGAAGTGTCCCCCTTCCGGTCCTTCCCCAGCCTGGGCCCGCAAGTAATGAAGTAAAACTATCCAGAGCCGGATTTTCTCCATCATTATCCAATTTTTTTACCATAATTGATTTTAACTGCGGGGCTGCAATTTTATATACTTCACTATCACAATAAAGTGTCACAAGTCCTGATCTGGCCCTTCCTGCAGCTGATGATGAAAGCACAGCAGCTCCTGCAGTACCCTCTGAACCTGCAAAAACTGCCGTATGTCCTCTGGTTCCCTTATATGCCCAGTCTGGAATATCCGGCAAAAAGAGATCTTCAGAAGTGTAAAAATCACCAGCACCAACTGGATTATCCAAAAGAGATAGTGGGAAACCTATACTGAGTACAACAATCTTTCCTGCAAAGGATCTCATGGCCGGGTAGTAGAGGACAGTTTTAGGAAGGCCTATTGTTAAGGTTATATCTGCCTTTATTACCGGATATTCAGGTTTAAAATCCTCTCCAAGACCACTGGGTATATCTATAGAAATTCTTACTGCAGAACTTGAATTTATTAAGGAAACAATACCTGCTGCAGCCCCCCGAAGTACACCCCTGAGTCCTGTACCTGTAATGCCGTCTATTATAATTCCTGAATATCCAATAGCTGAACTAATTTCGTTATCATCTTTCCCGTAAATTAAAATTGGTATTCCATAATTTTTACATATTTTTCTGTGTAAAGAAACCATATCATTGCCCCTATCGCTAATAAGGACTATTTTTATTGTTCTAAAACCTGAAATCCATGCCTGTCTGGCTATTACCAGAACATCTCCTCCGTTGTTTCCGGATCCGGCAACTATTACTATATTTCTATTTTTATAACTGCCTGCTCTGATATGATCATTTATATATGCCCAGCACTTTATCCCTGCATTTTCCATGAGCAGTACACCTGGTATACCAAAAGATTCTATTGCCTGTCTGTCAATATCTGACATTAAATCAGAGCTGACTATCTTCATTCTGAACTCCCGGAAGTCGATCACTTCTCCACCATACAATTTCAGTACTGTCATATTTTCCAAGTAATGCTACAAGCAAACCATCAGGATCAAGATAAAGGTCCCTGTAGGATATCTCTTCGTCCATCATTGTTAACTCACTCCTGGCTACTACTGCACCACTATCAGCCAGAACCATCATCTGAAAAATATTACCAATTTTATGTGTAATAAAGAAAAAATAACCAGCATTGTTTACACCCAAAAATCCGGGAATATCATCCCCTTCATCAAAATCCACTTCAGGAATACGGATATATTGTGTATATTCTTCTCTATCAATATCAAGTTTCCAGATGTAGGACATTGTATAATCATGATTTCCTGTGGCTTTATTATAGTAATCAACCTTTAGGTAGATAGAGTTATCCTGCCTGTCGGACACAATAGTCTCAAGAGATGGAATATAATTTCCATCTGAAGGAACTGGAAGATCATCAAGAGGAACCCGGATAGTATACTTAAGAGATCCATTATTTGAATACCAATAGATATTCCATGTTTTTAATGTTCTTGAAATAATTATAATTTCATCTTTGCTGTTTATTTCAATTTTTTCAATGTAAGGAAAAGGAGTTCCTCCTACCCCCTCTCTACCCAAAAAATTGATAAAATTACCCTCTCTGTCAAACCTGAGAACAATCCTGTTCAAAGTCGTTTCTGTACTCTCGTCATAATCTATGCGGTTATCAGGAACAGTATCTTCAATGAGCAGATCATTTTTTTCTGTTACTGCAATTTCTCCGGTATTTCTAAAATTAAAAGTGTAGGCATTTCGATTAGAAGAGTTATTATTGTCTGATACACTGGTCAGCAGTACAGGAATTGGATTTTCGTCAGGATTATAATAAAGAGACAGAATATCTCCATAACTGCTGAATTCCATGATCTTGTTTGAATTTCCATTTCCAATATAAATAAGTCCATCTTTCATTACTATTCTGGATTTTTTATTAAATGGAATATTAGGCATCTGGACAAGATCAATCTGATCCTCCCCCTTTCCAAGAGAGAGCTCAAATAAGAGCTCTCTTTTCATACCTGTTTCACCCTTACAGGAAACCAGAACACC
>CBDVAD010000555.1:0-2475 GCA_965371875.1 uncultured bacterium | reverse complement strand
AGAATATCATTGATCAGGGAAAGGAGGCGTTTTCCACTGGTATTTATGGATTCAACAAATCCATGCTCCTCTTCTTTCTCCATTCTGTCCAGAAGGATTTGTGAGAACCCAAGTATTGCATTCATCGGTGTTCTTATTTCGTGGGACATATTGGCAAGAAAGTCGCTTTTTACTCTGTTCGCTCTTTTTGCTTCTTCGACTGCAGTAATAAGTTTTTTTTCTGCTTCTATTCGTTCAAATGTCTCAAATAAAGTTGTTATTATTGATCCGATACTAGCTGCAAAATTTTGATCTTCAACTGTCCATTCCCTTTTTACTCCTGTCTGCTGGATACTTAAAACTCCAAAAAGATTACCCATAATAAATAATGGAAAGTCAATAATAGATGTTTCATTCTGTGGTACTAAACCACTCTTTATTAGTTCACTGAATGCAATATTACTATTAACATCTTCTGCTACAATAATTTTACTTGAAATAATGGTCTCAAAATAAACAGGATAAAGGGATGTATCCAGTTTGTCCCCTTTGGAATGGAAGGGTTTTGCGTAGAGGTCAACACATTCAAGTTCCTTTTCATTGTTTATAAATTTCCAGATACTTACTCTATCCACCTTTAGGGATACAGCTATAGATTCTGTTATTGCCTTTAATCCGGTTTCAATATCTTCAAAGGGTATCTGAGATAACCTGAGTAGTACTGTTCTGTATTTGAGCTGTTGTTGAAGGCGTGATTTTTCTTTTTCCTCCTTCTCTCTTTCCTGTGTAATATCTTCTTTTAATCCTATAAATCTTATAATTTTGTTTTTATCATCCTTAATAGATGATATAGATGCCTTTTCCCAGAATAATTCACCATTTTTCTTTTTATTACAAAAGACTCCCCTCCATTCCCTACCGGAAAGGATGGTGTCCCACAGGTCCTTATAGAAGTCATTATCATGAATACCCGAGTTCACAATATTAATATTTCTACCGATTGCTTCTTCCTTTGAAAAACCTGTACTCCGGGTGAATTTGGGATTTACATATTCAATTACACCCTTATAGTTTGTAATAGTAATAGAGCTTGGGCTTGATTCAACAGCATGAAAATACTTTGATAATTTCTCTTCCGTATATTTTAGATCGCTTATATCAAGAAGAATTCCTTCGTAGTGGGTAATTTTTCCATTTCTATCTCTTCTGATATGGGTAAGATCTCTTATCCATTTAATTTCGCCATTCTTTGATATTATCCTGTAAGGGGTGTGCATAATTGAATTGCTTCCATTCTCGCTATTGCTTTTAACCTCATCAGCAACTAATTGAATATCATCCGGGTGTATAATATTAGTGTATAAAACACTGTTGTTAAGGAATTCCTCTGCACTGTACCCTAATACATCAGATACATTTGATGAGATTAACTCGACCGGCCAGTTATCTATATTCTGCCATAGAACTGTTACAATTGGGCTGCGCTCTATTATTTTAGTGAGTTCTACTTCTCTATCCTTATGCTCTGTGATATCCCAGAATATACCGATTAAACCAATTATTGTACCATTTGAAAGTTTTATTGGACTCTTGATTGACTGAATCCATGTTTCCTCCCCATTCACTACCAGTTTTTCAATTGTTGATATACTCTTACCTTTGTTAAAGACTTCAAGGTCTTTTTCCACATGAGAATCTGCCAGGTTCTTTGAGTGGAAATCATAATCGTCTTTTCCATGTATATCATTCTGATCAATACCACGAAGGTCTGCATAATTTTTATTACAGGAAATGTATCTGGAGTTTGTATCTTTTATAAAGATGCTTTGTGGCAGACTCTCCAGGAGATTATTGAATCCTGCCGTAATTTTTGTTAACTCTTCCTCTACAATATTTTTCCTCTCTTGCAGAGTATTCTTTTCGTTTAACAGTTCCTTGAATAATACTTTTTGAGGTTCGGCAAGTGCATGTACAAAGACCGCTTTATAGAGTAGAAAGTAAGCTGTTACCCTCAGCAGGTGACCAATGGTGTACATTAGATCATACACACTAATATACAATGTAAAGCACAATTCCGAGAATATTGAAAATACAATAACCAGCGTAATAGACATAAAAATGCATCGACTGACTCTATCTCTGTACCTGATAAGAAAATATAGAGACAGGGATAGAATAGTAATAATAAAATATTCTGTAATTACTTTAAAATCCGTAAGACCATCTCCTTCAATATACATGTCAGGGAAAAAGCTGAATTTAAAAATACTTATTAGAGTTATTAAAGTGACCAGTGCGTATATCAGAAAAACAGCTACTGGTTTGATTGCCCGTTTAAGAAATACGGCCAGAAAAATAGTTATGGACTGCATAATTCTGGCTGCCATCCATAACAGATCGGGGATATTAGGATCATTAAGACTCAAAATTCCCATACTCTCATAGGATATGGTGTGGCCTGTATCAAGTAGAGCTGCAAAAAAGAAACCTATACCC
>CBDVAD010000554.1:0-2483 GCA_965371875.1 uncultured bacterium | reverse complement strand
TTCATCATCGGCTGGTATGGATTCATCCTTTTCCTAATGGCAACGGACGCCATGCACGTCTTATGGCTGACATTTTTATTGAGAATGTCCTGCATGGATCACCCTTCACATGGGGGAAACGTGAATTGTCAAATCCAGGAGAGAATAGAAGCAGATACATCAATGCTCTCCATGGGGCTGACAATGGGAATTTCAGACCCCTTTTAGAGTTTGCAAAATCGTAGAGATCCTGTTATATAAAAATTAGATGAATAAAGGAAAATCCAGAATGAAACAATCGATAGTACATGTAGCCCTGGTAGTTAAAGACTACGATGAGGCCATTGCTTTTTATACACAAAAATTAAATTTCGAGCTGATAGAGGATACATATCAACCTGAACAGGATAAACGCTGGGTTGTAGTTTCTCCTCCCGGTTCGGAAGGTGTAACATTGCTGTTAGCCAGAGCTTCTAAATTGGAGCAAGAGCAATTTATTGGTAATCAATCAGGCGGGCGTGTATTCCTTTTTCTCAATACCGATGATTTTTGGCGTGATTATGATGAAATGATCTCCCGGGGAATTAAGTTTGTAAGAGAGCCAAAGAAACAGGAATACGGCATGGTAGCCGTATTTGAAGATTTATATGGGAACCTTTGGGATCTGCTTGAACTGAACTGCAATCATCCAATGTCCGGGCGATCATAGTATCGATAGTATCCTGGGTAATACTGGCAACCAGCAAAATATCCTGGAGAGGTAATAGATTTACCTTTTCTGGACACCCTGTTCCTTACATTTGTCCTTGTAGAAAATATAATAACTGCTATTTAACTTAAGGTAGGGTAAACCCTACCCTTGAGGATACTCTTTTCCCCTTACTCTTAACTATGAAGCCGAAAGGACCTGGAGAGCTTTTCTTAAAATTAAGGAGCTGATCCTTTTCCTGATGGCGAACCAAAAAAAGATGAGAGGTGGTAGATGGCAGAGAAAAAGCTATTAAAAAAAATTACAGAAAGGATGACGCGTTTTGAGGATTATGCAGAGAAATGCGCTACCAGAGTTCTGACCATGAAGAAGGATTACAATTTTAATGAGGTGATCCTGGAGCTGGCACGCTCCATAAGAGGAATTGATTATGTACAGAATCCCGGGGATCTTGCTGTCCTGTACAGAACCTTCATGAAATATGCAGAGGAAGTTCTTCCTGAAAGGAGGATGGAGCCTGAAGAACTGGAGAGAAAATATATGCTCTTCATTGATGCTGTGAGGAACAAAAGGGAGTATCCCAGAGGATTTAACAAGCCCGATGACTATATACAAAGAGAGACCCTTTTTGTTATAGCAGATCAGCACAAAGAGGGAAAGGAACGATACTCCGATTATTTCAATGCAAATATGATGATTTCAGATTATGGAACAGAGATACACTACTGCGCTCCCTGGAAGAAATGGGTCATATGGGACAGGCGAAGATGGAAGGTGGATAATGAAAATCTTATCTACCAGATGGCCATGGATACTGTTCGAGGGATGTACGACAAAGCCCTTGAATTCAAAACCAGTGAAGAGAGTTTGGCGATGATGGAGCATGCCGGCAGGAGTGAAACAGTAAGAAAGACTGAAGCGATGATACGGACTACCGGATGGACCAGGGGGATTAATATAGTCCCGGAAAAACTTGACGGGTATCCTATGATTTTTAACTGCAGGAACGGCATGATTGATCTTGAATCGGGGAGACTTATACCCCATGACAAGGCAATGATGATTACAAAGGTGTCTCCTGTAGACTACGATCCCGAAGCCGAATGTCCTGTCTGGAAAAAGTTTATAAAGGAGATATTCGGAAAGAACAGGGATCTGATAAACTTTATCCAGAGGGCCCTTGGCTGGGCTTTAACAGGCGATAACAGCAGTCAGGCGATGTTTATCTTCTACGGTAACGGGGCGAACGGTAAGAGCACATTTATCAATACCGTCATGAAACTGATGGGAGAATATGCAACGAGTACCCCAACAGAGACATTCATGCAGAAGAAGGGAGACCAGGCGAGTAATGACATTGCACGCCTTAAGGGGACAAGATTTGTTTCTGCCATGGAGGCTGAGTATGGAGGGAAGCTTGCCGAGGCAGTTATAAAACGACTTACCGGTGATGATGTGATATCTGCCCGTTTCCTCTATGGGGAGTTCTTCGACTTTATCCCAACATTCAAGATATTTATGGCCACAAACCACAAGCCGAAGATCGGCGGTATGGACAATGCAATCTGGCGCAGGATACGGATGGTACCATTTGAAGTCAGCATCCCGGAGAACAAGCAGGATCGGAAGCTGTCCAAAAAACTGGAGAAAGAACTACCTGGGATTCTTGCCTGGATTGTTGAAGGAACCCTGAAATGGAGAAAGGAGGGTTTGGGGAATACTCCGGTAGTTATGGAAGCAACTTCTGCTTACCGTCACGAGATGAGCGCTATAGAGACTTTCCTGGAAGAGATGT
>CBDVAD010000553.1:0-2483 GCA_965371875.1 uncultured bacterium | reverse complement strand
ATTTTTAGATGTTGTTATTTTGACAAGTGTCAGGGAGGCTCAACCCCTGGTTATTCTCGAAGCCTATGCGGCAGGAGTTCCTGTTGTTTCCACCAAGGTTGGGAATGTTCCTGAAATGCTTGATTATGATGACAGATTTCTCGCTTCCTCAAAAGATGCTGAGAAACTTACCTGGAACGTAAAATGGATAAAAAATCATCCGGACGAGATGGTTGAGATTAATGCTAAAAATAAAGAGAAGGTTAATAGGCTTTATAACAAAAAAGATCTCTATTCTACATATCAGAAACTGTACGCAGAGTTACTGGAGAATTAATGGCTGGTATAGGTTTTGAACTACAGCGGGTCTTAAAACAGGGCGGGATGACAGGTGTATTCAAAGTTGCTCTGGCAGGTATAATAATAGTAGCCGGACCCTGGCTTATTTCTATACTTGGAATTTTTTCACTTTCCCGATTTGCCGGATTTGCTTTGGAGGAGGGAAGCGGTCTGTTTACTGCTGCAATCGTGTATTCCTATGCCTTTTCCTTATTTCTTTTTGGTGGTCTTCATTACATCTTTACCAGGTACATTTCTGATTTAATCTATGTTAAAGATGACAGCAGGGCATTTGCAACTCTGCTTGCTGCTATGATATTTATCGGTTTGTTATCTACTATAGTTGGTGTTACCGGGGTTTATTTTATCAGGACTGATCAGGTAGCAAATTTATTTATGTACAGGATATTTGCTGCAGTTCTTTTTACTGCAGTAAACTTAATCTGGCTTGTAATGATTTTTATTACTCTGTTAAAAAAATATATGACTATATTTCTGGTTTATATTCTTGGTATGGTTTGCTCCTTTGCAGCTGTTTATATTCTTGGAAGGGAATACAGGCTTGGTGGAGCAATAGCAGGATTCAGTATTGGACAGGTATCGATTCTTCTTATGCTTCTACTGCTTATTCGCCGCTATATAAAACCCGGAAATCTATGGAGAGAGATTAAGCCCCTTGCCGGGTACTTTAAGAAATATAGATTTTTATTAGGTGCAGGGATTTTTTACTCTGCAGGAATCTGGATAGATAAGATGGTTCTATGGTTTTATTCCGGGAGCCATGTAGAGGGAACATACCTTGTTCTTTTTGAAGAGTATGACATAACAGTATATTTTGCAAATCTTACATTGATACCCGGACTTGTGTATTTTATGGTTTTTTCTGAAACAAACTTCTATGTTATGCTGCGCAGGTTCCTGTTGAAAATCAGTAGTAGAATTTATACGGGCATACAGGAGGAAAAATATAGATTGATGAAAACGATGCGATTCAGTCTAAGGGAGCAGAGTCTTTTTCAGGGTGTTATTACTGTCGGATTGATAATACTGGCAGACAGTATAAATACCAAACTTCTGGGTGGTTTTTCATCAGCCACTACTATTCGACTTGTTTTAGGCGGAGTATTTTTTCATCTTCTATTTCTTACATTACTTACATTTCTATTTTATATTGAACGATATAAGGAAGCGTTTATTACGCAAATATTCTTTTTTTCCATAAATATTAGTGGTACACTGTACTTTGCAGGTCTCTCTATACCCATCTACGGTGCAGGATATCTTGTTTCCGGTATTGTAACTTCTCTCCTGGCCGGTTTGTTTTTATCCCGGGGTATAAAAACTATGGATAGAAGAGTTTTTGGTCTGCTTAACAGGGATAAATAATATAAAGAGGAAATCTGGATGATAAAGAAAAAAATTATTTTTGTTGGAATTCTATTACTAATATCCCAGCTGATTTCTGCACAGGATGATACGTCCGTACCTTCTGCAAAAATTAAACCTGTTCTTCCACAGACTGGATCAAGTATTATCTTTATTGAAGGCGAAGACGCTGTAGCTACAAATTTTAACCGGGAACCTATATTGAATTACAGCTGTTCAGGATATAGAACATTGCAGTTGAATCAGGCTACCGGGCTTCAGGGAGATTCTGTATATTATGCAGACTATGTATTTTATGTAGAAGAGGATGGAGTTTATGAGTTCTGGTATGGTGGTACTCCTCCCGGTAACAAGGATGAATTACTAACATCATTTTCATCTCCTTTCCGTTATATCTTAGATAGTTTTTATGAACACGATGTTTATCGGGCGGATGTCAATGTTGTGGGTGGATATGCTCCTGCATATTATTGGAATTTTGTATCAGAACTGACTCTCTCCAGTGGTGAGCACAAGATAACTTTTGAGGTACCGGTAAGAAGAAGCTTCGACAGTAAGTATTTTTTCTATCTGGATAATTTTTTTCTTGTAAAAAAAGAAAACGGGGTACGTATATTGAAAGGTAATATCCCTAAATTATTCCCGTCGAATATGGATGATAGATCTATGGACAGTCCATTTAAATCTATAGAGGATTACGAAATCTTAATTAGAGATAATCCTGAACAATCCAGAAATTATATTGAAATATCAATGATATATTCTTTAATTGGTGATTA
>CBDVAD010000552.1:0-2486 GCA_965371875.1 uncultured bacterium | reverse complement strand
AGTATTCTGTCTGCTTCTTTTATTCCTACATCAATAAGATCTTTTATTATTTCCTTTACACTTTGTATCTCAGATACAATTCCGACACTTTGGCCTGCCATAAGAGATCCTTCCTTGATATCTCCATCTATAACTGCCTTACGGAGTCCTCCTATCCAGAACTCTTCCAGTTTTACACTTGCTTCCTGTCGGCTTATTGTTCCCCTTTCAAGCTGTGCTAAAAGACCCAGCTGAAGAGTTGTGAAGTTCTGTACACCTTCGTTTACAATAGATCTAACAGGAATTACAGGTATTCTTGGATCAAACTGGGCTGTTGGTATAGCATCCTTACTTGCCGCTTTAATAAAGGCCTGCTTGAAATTATCGTGGGCAATAGATTCTTCTGCAACAGCAAATCTTGTACCCAGCTGCACTCCGGAAGCTCCCATCATCAAATAATGAATCATTAAAAGTCCACTGCCGATTCCTCCTGCAACAAATACAGGTACTGCACTTGTGTGTGGAAGGATCTGTTCTGCAAGAACACTGGTTGAAACAGGACCTATATGGCCGCCGGCTTCGGATCCTTCAATTATGAGAGCATCAACACCAAGTTTAATAAGCTGCTTTGCAATACCAACTGTAGGAGCAAAACAGAGCATTTTACTGCCTGTCTGACGTACTTTTGTTATAGCATCTCTTGGAGGAAGTCCACCTGCAAAAATAACATATGGGAATTCGATTTCCAGAATATGTTCAAGCTGCTTTCTGAAGTTTGGTGCTATACCTATAAGGTTAACGCCAAAGGGTTTATCTGTAAGTTCCTTTGTTTTTTTAATCTCATCCTTAAACATATCGATAGGCATGTTCCCACCGGCCAGTACGCCGAATCCACCCTCATTGGAGATAGTTGATACCAACTGAGCTTCTGATATCCATGACATCGCACCACCCAGGATTGGGTATTCAACTCCAAGGAATTCCTGTCCTCTTGTAAATAATTTATCTAATAATTTCTTTGATTTTTCCATTTTTATACCTCGGAGGATATTAAATCAGAATAATTACTAATATTCAAGTTGGAAATCATCACTATGTCATGCTGGTATCAGCACACTGTTAGTTTCTTCAATTATCATCATAATTATTTAAATCCAAGGGGATAATGATGTTTAATATAAAAGATTCAGGCTTATCAAATGTCTGGACTCACGCTACGGATATCGTAGCGGATCACGGAGAAGGTGTTTACATCTATGATTCAAAAGGTGTGGAATATCTCGATTTTACTTCAGGTATAGGCGTTACAAATACTGGTCATTGCCATCCAAAAGTTGTTTCTGCAATTAGCAGACAGGCAGAATCACTCATTTTTGGTCAGATGAATATAGTAGTTCATAATCCTATACTGGAATTAGTCAAAAGACTTAAGAAAATTGTTCCGACCGGACTTGATAAGTTTTTCTTTGCCAATAGCGGAGCAGAAGCTGTAGAAGCTGCTGTAAAACTTGCAAAACAAGCTACAGGACGACCAAATGTCGTAGTTTTTCAGGGAAGTTTCCATGGTCGAACACATATGACTATGTCGATGACAACCAGTAAAACAGTTTACAGAACCCAGTATCAGCCATTGGTTTCCGGTATATTTGTGGCTCCGTATCCCTATTCATTTTATTATGGATGGGATGATGATGAAACCAGCAGATTCGCAATTAAGGAACTGGAGCGTCTTCTAAAATCACAGACTGCACCTAACGAGACTGCATGTATAATCATTGAACCTGTTCTTGGAGAAGGGGGATATGTTGTTCCGCCCAGAGGGTTTATAAAAACATTACGTGAAATATGCGATGAACATGGTATTCTTCTGATAGCCGATGAAATACAGTCCGGATTTGGAAGAACCGGGAAATATTTTGCAATTGAACATGAAGGGATAAGTCCTGATATTATGGTAATGGCAAAAGGTCTTGCTTCAGGTATGCCTCTTTCCGGAATTGCCTATAGACATAATCTGGAGAAAAACTGGCTTCAAGGCAGTCATGGTGGTACTTATGGTGGTAATCCTGTTTGCTGTGCAGCTGCTGTAGCAACGATCAATGTGCTTGCAGAAGAGAAACTGGTTGAAAATGCAGTAATCAGGGGGAAACAGTTAAAAGAAGGGCTAAATCTACTTAAGCAGAAGGATAACAGAATAGGGGATGTAAGAGGTATTGGATTGATGGTAGCTACTGAGTTTGTCAGGGATAATGAGCCTGATCCTGAAACTGCAAAAGTAGTGATAAGGGAAGCTGCTTTAAGGAATTTGTTGCTGTTAGGATGTGGTACCTTTGGTAATGTTGTCAGATGGATTCCACCGCTCATTGTTGATGAAGAGCAGATAAAAAAGGGATTAAAAATATTTGAGGATGCATTGGTCAACGTATAATCTGGTAGGGGCGAAAGGCCGTTCGCCCCTACTAGATTATGGGTTCGTTAATCCACATTTCAGCTTCTGGATCCTCTCC
>CBDVAD010000551.1:0-2487 GCA_965371875.1 uncultured bacterium | reverse complement strand
ACCGCCGACACGGATTATCCCCTGCTTTGTAGCAAAATCGGCAAAGTTCCAGATATGTTCACCGATAACAAAATCAAGAGTGTCATAAACTTTCTGACACTCATGGAGCATTCTGCATTGATACTCCTCTGTAAACATTACAGCCGGGTCCTGATGCATTCCAGCAACTGTATCGGCACCATATTCAGTGACAATGACGGGTTTACCATATCGTTTATACCAGTTAAGAAGATCTCGATTCAGCTGAATATTGATAACTTCCAGTGAACCGGAATCAGTATACCAGGATGGATAAGTATTAAAACCAATAACATCAAACAGGTCTCCGATACAGTCTTTTAGGGGAGGTGAGTGAAGTACCCCGCAGATAGGTCTGGAAGAATCAAGACTGCGTGTCCAGGCTGCAACCTTTTCGAAATAGGGTCGGGAATTTTCCTCCCATGAGGCAGGTTCATTAACCACACTCCACATGACTACTGATGGATGATTTTTATCTCTGTTTATCAACTCTGCCATAACATCCAGGTGGTGTTGAAGAAGTTTATCTCCTACTCTTCCTTCGCAGAAAACCGGCTTTTTACTATCCCAGATCCCAACTGCAGGAGATTCATCTATAATGACAATACCCTCTTCATCAGCCATATTCATCATCTCTTCGCTGTAGGGATAGTGACTGGTTCTGAAAGAGTTTGCGCCAATCCATTTCAATAAACTGAAATCCTTAACATTGAGAGCATTGTTCAATCCTTTTCCATGTATTGAAAAATCCTCATGTCTTCCAAAACCTTTAAAATAAAACTCTTCCCCATTAATTAGGAATTTACCCTCTTTGATTTCAACTGATCGAAATCCAACAGGAAGAACATAAATATCTTCTACTCCCGATTTCCAGACCGCCTTAACTCTTAGTTTATACAGATAGGATTTTCCCGGTTCCCAAAGATGCGGAGAATTTACTTCTATAGTTCCTGAATCTGTTACACTCCGGGCAATATGATTGCCTTCCCGATCAAGAATTTCTACTTCGATTTGTTTTGATTCTTCTGACAATAAAACAGTGTAGTTTAGAATCCCTTTTCCATTTTGAATATCCGCATCTACTGAAAGAGAGCTAATATATTTTTCCGGAAGAATTAGTAGTTTTACCGGTCTGTGAATCCCGGAATAATTAAAGAAATCATGATAGTAATCCTGTTTCCTGAATCCTTCAGGATGGCCATCATCATCAAATCGAATAATTTCTCCAGGGGGTAAAGTTGTCCAATCGAGAATGTTATTTACAGCTACAGTTAAGCGAATAGAAAATGATGCATTACAATATTCTGTAATATCCACTTCGAAAGGAAGATACCCGCCTTTATGAGAGGTTATCATTTTACCATTTATATAAACTCTCGCTTCATGAGTCACACTCCCGAAACGAAGAATCTTTTTCCGTCCTTTCCAATAGCGGCTGATGATAATTTCCCTTTCGTACCAGACCCAACCAATATGATCCCGTAGAGATTGACTTTGAGTAAGATCATTATAGCTTGCAGGGACAGCCATCTGAATAGATTCGTTAAGTGGTTTTTTTACCAATTCTTCATTTAATATTTCACTATCTGTTTTGAATCTCCATATTCCCGAAAGATCGATAATCTCCCTGGTTTCAGATTCTCTTGGATACAGCATTAATTTCTCCTAAAAAAATATTCCTTGCCCAAGCTGCCCATTCTTCCTTGACATCTATATCTGCCCATGAGGGATAATCCTTAACTATCAATCCCCCGTTAAGGGGTTTGAAAGAATCAATCATTTTTTGAGCTGTATTTTGTATTAACTCTTTATTTCCTGTTTGCATAATATCCTGAATATCAACAGGACTCCAGAATGTAACCTTTCCACCAAACTCTTTTGCAAGGTTTTCTGAGCCGTATAATTCAGGTTGATCAAACTGCAGGACATCCACTCCTGCTTCAATAAAATCAGGAATTATACTGTGAATATAGCCGCATGAATGAACAAAATACTTAAGGTTATATTTTTTTGCCACATCACCTATTTTTTTATATGCCGGCTTAAAAATTTCTCTCCACAAATCCGGTGATATCATAAGAGTATCCTGCATACCCCAGTCATCGTAGAGAATAATTCCGTCATACCCAACTTCGCCAAGGATCTTCAATCCTCTGCATATATTCTCAACTACCATATCCCTGAGTTTTATTACATTTTCTTTTTCGAGAAGCAGATCCATAAACATATTGTCAAGTTTTCTAACATCTCTCATGGTTGAGAAAAAAGATATACCCACTGTGGTTAATAGAAATTTATCATCATTTTTTTTTTTTGATTCTACAAGTTTTTGCTTGAAATCTGATGCTAATTCCGGTAACTTAAAGGTCTCGAGTAGTTCCCATCCCTCTTCCAGAGCTCCCTTTATACATTCCCCCTTTGTTTTTCCTTCGAGGCGACCATATATATTGCCAATGGGGTCTACTCTTA
>CBDVAD010000550.1:0-2498 GCA_965371875.1 uncultured bacterium | reverse complement strand
CTGAATATGGATGGTACAAGAAGGTCGGATATTAAATCGGGCCTAAAAGTTTCAATAGTTTTAAAAAAAGATCAGAGATCCGGTGATCTTACAGAAGGGATTGTTAAAGATATCCTGACAAACTCTTCTACCCACCCCCATGGGATCAAGGTAAGACTTGAATCGGGAGATATTGGACGGGTAAAAGAGATATATAATTGAACCGGAATTAACATTATCAACAGGGGTACATAGTATTGTACCCCTGCCCCCCTCTATTGACCATTCCTCCCATACCTGACACATTTCCCCTATGTATATACTTCTTGGATATCTGTTTGCCATTATAACTGCAGGATGCTGGACCCAAAACTCAATTATTTATACACATGTTGGAAATAGGATCGGTTCCTCTACTGTCACACATATCCGGCTCTGGCTTGCTTTTCCTGCAACAATAATTATTCATCTTATATTTACAGGCACACTGCTGCCTGTGAATTTCTCCCCTGTATCTTATCTTTATATCGGGGCGTCAGGTATATTCGGATTTTTCATTGCGGATCTGTTTATTTTTAAAGCTTTTCAGCATATTGGTGCAAGAAAAACTATGGTTATAATGACACTTTCTCCTATTTTCAGTGCTGTTATTTCCTGGATTATGTTTGACGAAATACTTTCATTAATGCAGATAGCCGGTGTTCTTGCCACAATTGGAGGTGTAATAGCTGTAATACTTGTAGAGAGTCGAAAAGCTTCAGAACACACACCGGTAATCTGGATAATATTCGCATTAATAGGTGCTGTAACCCAGGCCGTAGGAATGGTCCTTGCCAAAGCAGGTCTGGCAGAGGGAATACATCCCGTCTCTGCGAATGTTGTCAGAATAGGATCCGGTCTTGCCGGTCTTGCCCTTTTTACACTTATAAGAGGAGAATTTATCAGAGATTTTTTAAAGATGAAGGATACAAGATCTCTTTACCTGCTGACTGCAGCAGCTTTAGTGGGACCAGTATTTGGCATGCTTCTGGCACTCTACGCATTCTCATGGGCACCAGTAGGTATTGTTACAACTCTAATGCAGCTGACACCAATAATGCTCCTTCCAATAGACCGTTTTTATTTTAAAAGGCATATTCCCAGGGGTGCTGTATGGGGTACTTTAACAGCAGTAGCAGGTGCAGGACTTTTATTTTTGGCAAATTAAATTTTGCTCCAATAGTTAGATGAGCAAATACTTAAGTCCCGGAACAATTCACACATATTAATGCTTCAGGAACTGCTTCAAGCCTTCCTATTGGAATCTCTTTCTTACATCTAACACAAATACCATAGTTGCCTGCTTCTATTCGGCTCATTGCATTCTCCAAACGAATAAGTCTTGCTTTAGACTTTGAAAGCATTGCTTCATTTACCCCTTTTTCTCCGATTGCTTCCATTCTTGTTAAACGACCCAAAGCACAACTGGGTGCAATAGGCTTACTCGCCTCTTTAAGATAAGTAATACTCTTAGTCAATTCTTCCATAATACCGGATATAAGAGTTTTCATTTTAATTAATTCATTGCCCGTCATAGAACACCTCTGTTTTATTGCATAACCAATTGCCATATCATAAAATATTAAAATATGAATAACATAAATATTAATATTATGATAGAATGTGTTATCCTGTTGCAGGTCAAATGGAGGCTTTATGACTATTGCAGATATCCTTAAACAGAAAAACAATGAGATCTACAGTATACAAAGTGGATCAAAAATTTGTGACGCTATCGACAAATTAAATGATAAAAAGATTGGAGCCCTGCTGGTAAAAGATGAAAATGGTAAGATAGCAGGAATTCTTACAGAGAGAGATATTCTTACCAAAGCATGTCCTAAACAGGTTAACAATGATGAAACTCTTGTTTCTGAAGTTATGACACCAAGAGATAAGCTAATTATCGGGACTGCAAAAGACACTGTTTCCTATGTTATGCATGTTATGACAAATAAAAAGATCAGACACTTACCCATATATGATAATGAAACAATAGTTGGAATAATTTCAATCGGTGATGTTATTAAAACTATAATGGATCAATCCGAAGAGGAAGTTAAATTACTCAAGGAACACATAAAAAATCCTTACGGAATAAATATTCCCTAAACATCCCTATAGGTTTTAGTTAGTCCCTGAATAAAATTCCTGAGCATCTGATCACCACATTCCCTGAAGTTTTTGTGGTCAGATCTCCGGAATAACGCGCTGATTTCTGATTTTGATATTCTAAAATCAACCTGCTTAAATATTTCTATAATATCAACCTCTTTTAATTCAAGGGCTATTCTTAACTTCTTCATTACAGAATTGTTTCTTGGTGAAGACTTTACTCCGGAAGTTTTTGGAATATTATTACCGGTAGATGATGGAGTTTCTTTATTTTCGTTTTTACGGGGACCTCTCTTTTTAAGAATTAAACCATCAAGAAATGAAGTCAGAACAGTATTACTGCAGTTTTTATATCCGTCCTCATC
>CBDVAD010000549.1:0-2503 GCA_965371875.1 uncultured bacterium | reverse complement strand
AAAATAATTACGTTGATCTATAATATTAATAGTGATTATGGAGATTGTATTACAAATACAACCATTATATTGACAAAAAAACACCTTGTTGATAAAGTTTGGAAATAAGTAACGGCAGTATATTGCCGTAAAGAGGTTTATGATGAAGAAACAGGGGTTATACGATCCATTATATGAACATGATGCCTGCGGTGTAGGATTTATTGTTGAAATTTCAGGAATTAAAACGCATAAAACTGTCGTTGACGGTATTACTATACTAAAAAATCTTGTACATAGGGGCGCAGTAGGAAGCGATGTTAACACCGGTGACGGTGCTGGAATTTTAACACAGATTCCACATGATTTTTTCCTGCAGGAACTTGGGTTTGATTTACCGGATCTGGGCTCCTATGGTGTAGGAATGTTTTTTCTGCCCGGCAACAAAAATAAACGAGATGCGGCTATCGGTATAATCAAAGATGTTGTCGGCAGTGAAGGTGCTGATATGCTGGGGACCAGAGATGTTCCCATGGTATCTGATTCTCTTGGTCCTACTGCTCTTTCTTCAATGCCCTTTGTGTTTCAGTCTTTTATTTCTGTAAAAGGATTAAGCGGGAAGGAGCTTGAGCGTAAACTCTATATAATTCGAAGAAGCATCGAGAAGCGCGCATTAGCTGCTGAATTTTCTATTGATGACTTTTATATATCCTCTTTTTCCTGTCGGACTGTTGTATATAAAGGGATGTTTGTTGCACCTCAGCTGGAGGAATTCTATCCGGACTTAACAAATAAAAATTATAAAAGTGCATTGGCTCTTGTTCATCAAAGGTACAGTACAAATACTTTTCCTTCATGGTCTCTGGCACAACCTTTTCGCTATATTGCCCATAATGGAGAGATAAACACTCTCAGGGGTAATATCAACAAGATGAAAGCAAGAGAGGCAACACTCTCTTCACCTCTGTTTGGTGAGGAACTTGAGAAGGTTCTTTCAGTCATAAATATAGACCAAAGTGATTCGGCCATTTTTGATTCAAATTTTGAGTTACTGGTACAGGCCGGCAGATCAGCTGAACACTCGATGATGATGATGGTACCGGAACCATTTGGTGAAAAATATCATATAAGTGAAGATAGAAGAACATTTTATGAATATCATGCATCTATACTGGAGCCCTGGGATGGACCTGCAGCTCTTGCGTTCACAGATGGAATAAAAATTGGTGCATCTCTGGATCGTAATGGACTCCGTCCTGCCAGATACACTGTTACCAGAAGTGGTCGGGTTATTCTTGCTTCTGAAACAGGAGTTCTTCCAATTAAGCCTGAAGATGTTCTTCGCCAGGGACGTCTTGGTCCCGGAAGAATGATTTTGATTGATACAGAGCAGAAAAGGGTGATGTATGATCATGAAATCAAATCCCGGGTATCCAGGCAGAAACCCTACAGACGATGGCTTGATGAAAATAAAATTGAGTTGAAAGGACTTTTTCGTGTTCCTGATCCTGTTCCGGAGATTCAGGCTGATATTGTAAGGCTTCAGAAGGTCTTTGGGTATACCTTTGAAGAGATTAATAAGATTCTTATCCCTATGGCAGTAAACGGCAGTGAACCCATAAGTTCCATGGGCAACGATGCCTCTCTTGCTGTTCTGTCGGAAAGGCCCCAGCTTTTATACAATTATTTTAGACAGGTTTTTGCCCAGGTCACAAATCCCCCTATCGATCCTTACAGAGAGAATCTTGTAATGTCATTGATGAGTTTTATAGGCAGGGAGCAGAACCTTCTTGAAGAGGGACCGTTGCACTGTAAACAGCTTAAACTTGCCCATCCTGTACTTTCCAATGATGATATTCGTATTTTAAAAAGATCAAATATTGAAGGCCAGTCAGCAGGTGTAATTGATATTCTATACAGTATGGATGAAGAAACAGGTGGAATTGAAAAAGCTCTTGAGGGAATATGTGACAGGGCTGCTGAGCTGATAGATGAAGGAAACAGCTTCCTGATCCTGAGTGATAAAAATACAGGCCTGGAGATGCTGCCTATTCCGGCTTTATTAGCTGTGTCTGCTGTAAATCAATATCTGGTAGAAAAAGGACTTCGCCAGAAAGCAGGTTTGCTTGTAGAAAGCGGTGAGGTACGGGACGTAATGCAGTTGGCTACTCTAATAGGTTTTGGAGCTAGTGCAGTTAATCCTTATCTTGCATTTGAGATAATAAAAGACCTTATAAGTAAGGGAAAACTTCCTGAAGTGGAAAAAACTGATATTGCTTTTGAAAATTATATAGAAGCTATGAAGAAGGGTCTTCTTAAGATCATGTCAAAAATGGGTGTATCTACAATAAGGAGCTATAAAGGATCCCAGATATTTGAAGCTATTGGATTGTCGAATGATTTTGTGAATAGATATTTTCCCGGTACTCCTACCAGGATAGAGGGGATTGGTCTAAAACGAATTGAACTGGATGTGGAAGCGAGGCATACTGCAGCTTATCAGAGATCAACGGGTGATTCTGAG
>CBDVAD010000548.1:0-2516 GCA_965371875.1 uncultured bacterium | reverse complement strand
CCCGCATTTCTCACAAATAATTAACAAGGAGGCCCATATTTCTGATAAAATGTTATTGAGTAAGCATTTAGTCAAAGATAGAGGAGCCCCCTATGAATACAGAGTGTACCCCTGATCAGCTGGAGTTTCAAGGATTTAAAAAGCAAAAAGTAATAGTAAAACATGATGCTGAAATATCCTCCAGCGACGGCGGCCTACTGTTGCTTTGTGAAATTGAAAAGAAGTATTCAGTTATCAATCAACTGTCGGAGTGTTTCATAGATAACCGTAATCAGTCATATGTACAGCATTCATTAAGAACACTTCTTACACAAAGGATATTCGGTCTATGCCAGGGCTATGAAGATTTGAATGATCATGACCAGTGGAGATCAGATCCATTACTTGCACTTGCCTGCGAGATTGATACTGATAAAATTGCAGCTGGTAAAAGTACTCTTAACCGGCTGGAACTCGGAAAAGAAATAACAGAAGAATACGGCGATCGATACAACAAAATCAGCTGGAATAATAAAAAAATAGAAGATCTGTTTATCAAGATATTTCTTGATAATTACAAAGATACCGGTGAACCAATGATTCTTGATTTTGATGCAACAGATGACCCTCTATATGGTAATCAGGAAGGAAAGTTTTTTCACGGGTACTATGATTCCTATTGTTATCTTCCTCTGTATGTATTCTGCGGGGAATATCTTCTTGCAGCAAAGCTGCGAACTTCAAACAGGGATGGCAGTGATGGGACTAAAGAAATTCTTGAAAGAATAATCCCGATGATAAGGGAGAGATTCTCCCATATTCAGATAATTGTAAGAGGTGACTCCGGTTTCTGCAGGGAAGAAATAATGCGCTTTTGTGAAGACAATAATATTGACTATATATTTGGCCTGGCAAGAAATAAACGCCTTTATAAAAAAATTACCGGACAGCTGAAAAGAGCAAAGAAACTTTATAATGAAATGGGGAAATCACAGCGTATTTTCTGTGAGCTAAAATACAAAACCCTAAAATCCTGGAGTAACACCCGGAGAGTTGTTGGTAAAGCTGAATATCTTACAAAAGGAGAGAATCCACGATTTGTTGTTACAAGTCTGCCTATCCTGCAGTGGATTGGTAAAGAATTGTATGAAGATCTTTATTGTGCTCGGGGTGATATGGAAAACAGAATCAAGGAACAACAATTGTATCTATTTGCAGACCGGACTTCTACAGCATGGATGAGTTCCAATCAGCTTAGATTATGGTTTTCTTCCTTTGCCTATATGTTTTTTGTTTTATTGAGAACCGAAGCTCTCATAGATACAGAACTTAAAAAAGCGCAAGCAGTAACATTGAGACTCAAAATATTAAAGGTTGCTGCCATTGTAAAAGTTACCACCAGAAGGATTGTAATAAGATTGCCTTCTGCTTATCCGTATTGGGGAATATGGACAAAAGCTTACGCTTCCGGATTTTGAAAGTTCAGATTGTTATTTACCGTTTATATTTCATCAGACTTGGGATACCTATCTTTATCCAGTCGAATAAAATGTAGAAATTACTGTATTTTCAAAATAGTATCTGGAATTATTACCATAAGTTGTCCTGTTTTTATTGAAAATATATGAAGAACCTAATCCAAGTGGATTTCTGACATTTTACAGAAGTCAGGAACATTATTAAGAAGTTTGTGAGAAATGCGGGTTAATTTTCTTCCCAAACAAATGTTCCCTGTATTTTGTACATATTGTTATGAAATAATATCCATCAGATGAATAATCCCATTTTTTTAAACGGGCTGATTCAATTCGGTATCTACCTTTGTATAATGACATTTTGGTGCTCCTTTAACCTACTAGTACTGTGGAAAATGATCTGTTGCTTCAGGGGAGACGCAAGCCGTGCTGTCTCTACGGGGATTGGGGTTGGGGGTGGTTCCTATTGAAAACAACACATTGACCTGATATAAATTCCACATGCAGACACTAACAACTCTTATTCCTATCTTCGCCTTTCTCCTTCTGGGAATTGTTCTGGCTAAAACTGGTATTATCAGATTGGCAGACGAACGCCGTGCGTCACTACTGGATCGGATTGTTTTTTTGACCCTTTCTGTAATGTTGTTTTTTATGGGTGTTCGTATTGGAATAATTGAAAATATTGGGCAGAAACTTGTTGGGATGGGGCTTATATCAGTTTCATTCGCAGTTGCAACTGTAATAGGGACATCTGTGATGGTGCTTTTTACCCTTTTCCTGTTAAGGAAGGTAATTCACAGGCCTCAGCCTCATAAGGAAAAAATTCATCTTATTCATCATCTTAAAGAACCTGTTTACCTGCTCCTGCTGATGATAGCAGGTATTATCTCCGGGCTGTTTATACCGATTCTTAAATATGTTAACGGAAATATAACAACATGGCTTCTCTATTTGCTTCTTTTTCTGATCGGAATACAACTGGCTCTAAGCAAAAATAAAACTTCAATTTTCCATGTTTCCGTAATTCTTCTACCTTTAAGCACTGCAGTTGGATCCTTA
>CBDVAD010000547.1:0-2516 GCA_965371875.1 uncultured bacterium | reverse complement strand
AGCACAAGGGGTTGAGCATTTTTATACAATTTTTTGTACGGATTCAGGATATAGTCTTGGTAGAAAACCTGATAACTGAAGCTTAAAAACAAGTATAATAAAGTGGAGGAATTTATGGAAGTATTTTTTACAAGAGAAATTAAAAAATATTTACATGCAGCATTGAGAATTCTTGTTATTCTTATATTTACCGGATGTCCAACACCAAATGATTCGACACCAAATACGGTAAATATTGCAGCAGCAGAGGAATCCGGTTTCATCAGTGCATCAGACCCTGGCGATTCGGGTGTTCTGACTCTGGAGGAGTCCTCAGAAACTCTTACTATGATCTATGCCAATAATTCCACCAGCATAACATTCCCTACAGGGGTTGATGACTCAGGCACCGAAACCTTAACCACCAGGTTTTTTATGGCTGAAACCGAGGTAACCAACGCTGTCATGGTAGCTGTAATGCAGTGGGCCTATGATAATAACAAATTCAGCAGCAACGTAACCAATCCCAATGGACTGGATTCAACAATGGCAAAGCAATATGGTACAATTCTACTTGTTCTTTATGACACAGATTGCCGGGTTGATTATGATGGTTCCGGTACTTTCTCAACGTTAGCTTATAATGAAAACAAACCTGTAACAAATGTAACATGGTATGGTGCTGTAGTGTTCTGTAACTGGCTGACAGAGATGAGAGATGGTAATACTGATAACGTGGTGTATACAGGCATAGACACACCCTGGGTGGATGATGATACAATTGAAACCGTTGCAAAAACCGGGTACCGTCTGCCTTCAAGAGAAGAGTGGGAGTATACGGCACGGTACAGAGGGGATAGTAATATCAATATAGTAAGCGGATACACCAATCCGAACTTTACTAAGGGAGATTCAGCCAGTGGTGCAACGGAAAACTATAATTCTGCGTCAGCCTGTCGGGATGTGGCAGTATATTCAGGATCAAGCCCTGTGCCAGCCGATGAAGTCGAGGTAAAGAGCCTGGGAGCCGGCAGCACCAACTTACTGGGTCTTTATGATATGAGTGGTAATGTAGATGAATGGTGTTCTACCGAACCTGTCGGTATGCCTGATGACCGTGTGGGTCGTGGAGCTAACTATTCCAATGGTGCGGGTTCACTGCGTATTGGTACCTGGGGTTCCGTCCTCCCGAGCGACGGATATGGCTTTTTGGGATTTCGCCTATGCAGGACAGCGGATTGAACATAAGAGGACGGGCGTCATATCTTTGCGGAACAGTCGCTAAGTTTAATTTCCATTTGAATAAAGGGGGAGTTTGGACTTCCTCTTTAAGTTATTTATACCCTGCATATATCCCTGCTACTTTAACCTAAAGTGGATTCCAGACCCGTTTAAAATCATAATTTTGGAAGTGTTTAGTATTACAGGTGGCGAAATCAGTTACACCATGATACCGGAGAGTGAATGCAAGTCTTGCATCAAATATATTCCTTCGTCCTTCGTCTGGCTGCGAAACCCGTTCCCATATTTTTGTCATTATTGTACCCGGGTAATCAATCAAACGCCAATTATGATTTTCCCTGTATAGTTGACAAACCTTTGCAGCTTTTTCACCTGAAAGAGGTTTTTTAATTACTGCAGGATTACGGAGAAGGACGTACAATTCGATAAGAACAAGTTCACAGATAACAAAATCTCTGTTTCCTGCTTCATCTGTAAGAAACTTTATCGCTGGTTCATTAAGATTGCTTTGAAGGTTGTATGCGTGAAGCAGAATATTTGTATCGCAGGATATCATAAGTGTGATTTCTCCGGACTAATAGTAAAACCTGGATTACTCATTTGCCTGGAGTCTCCAGTTTTCTTCTGCACTTAGGAATTCACCGAGGTCTTCGGAAGTTGGCGGTATCCACGTTGAATGAGAGTTTGAATGTATTGGTTGTGTTTGAAGCAGATAGGCAGATGCTCTACGGATTATTTCAGCAAGTGTTGTTTCTTCAGTTTGTGCCAGTTCCTTAAGTTGTTTATACATCTTATCAGGCAATTGAATCTGTGTCCGTGTCATGTAATTAAATATACAGTGATGTAAGAATGATGTCAAGTGACATCATTCTTACATCAGCTATAAGTTCTTTAGGCTAGCTTATATTTTATATCCTGCACCCTTCACAAATCTCTGTTGCTTTAATTTGAATGGCCATTTTTTTAATTGGATCTACTACAGTCATATCCTCAATCCCATCCAGAATATCATAAAATAGATTCCATCCCTTCCTGTCATTATTATATTTCTTAAGAAGAAGATCGTCTTTGCCATAAGCAAAATTTATAGACTTTTCCAGTCGTTCAAAACTCTGGATCATAAAATCTGATGCAAGCTGGTCATCTCCTGCTTCATACAAATCAGCCGTTTTCATGCAGAATCTTAAAAGCACTGTAGTGACTGGTATTTTACTGACAAAGCACCCTGTAAAAGGGTCAATTAATGATAGGTAAAGTTATAATCCCCGTCAATCCGATTTCCCGGAAGTGCCGCT
>CBDVAD010000546.1:0-2521 GCA_965371875.1 uncultured bacterium | reverse complement strand
AGATAATGCTCAAAGAGTTCTACAGTTGATGTATGGATGTTACGTGTCATTCCCAGACCGATAACAGGAACGCCAGTACCAATACTCATACTGATTTTTTGGAGAAGATATTCCAGATAGTTATTACTCTTTGGTATCTTTAAAAAAACAATATCAGGATCGTTTTCTAATTCAGAGACTGATGAGGTAAACTTTATATCATCTCTGGACAATAGGTTTAATCCAAGATTACTTTGAATAACAGCCTGAGCTGAATAAGAATCTGATAGACATTCAATCCTGTACCTGGAAAGTGCGCATGTTAAAGCACCAAAACTATCATTAAGTATTGTTATATTAAGATTATCTTTTTTATTCAGAGTTTCAAATTCTGATTTAAAAATATCCAGGGCATAAGTATCTGAGGAATCCCAGGCTCTAAGGGTCTTATCATCCAGAGAATCTCTTTTTATTTCATATGTTCCATAGGGTGTTATAAAATTTGTTTCCATTGTGTATCCTACCTCACTATTTACAGATAGAACTTAACCGATAAATAAACTAATGTCATTAGCTTATCGATCATGAGTTCATGATCTTAACTATCTTTCAACCTATTATAAGGATCAACAGTCAGTCTGAAAAGGCGGTGTTGTATATATTGGCAGTGTTTCATATATTATAATAGTGAGTTTGGATACAAATTACCAAAACCTATACAGATTGAATTCAGCAGTGTCATTCAAGAGGTAAAAGAAGAAAGGAGCATACCATATGAAAATTGCTGTAATTGATGGACAGGGCGGCGGTGTCGGGAAAAGTCTGGTAACCGGGTTAAAAGAACACTATGATACTGATATAGAAATAATTGCTCTTGGTACAAATGCCACGGCAACCTCAACGATGCTGAAAGCTGGTGCAGATACGGGTGCTACAGGCGAAAATGCCATTGTTTTTACTGCAGGGAAAGTGGATCTTATTACAGGTCCAATCGGAATTATTATTGCGAATTCCATGCTGGGAGAACTGACTCCTGTAATGGCCAGAGCTGTAGGAGAGAGTCCATGTGAAAAAGTTCTGATCCCCATTCATAAATGCAGGATCACTATTGCAGGAAATGAATCCATGCCCATGCAGATTCTTATAGGCGATGCAATCAAACAGATTGGAAAACTGATTCCCCACTGCCCCTTGACAAATGATAACTCTTGAATTAATCTTTCATTGATCGAATCCATGAAGGTTCCCTTTTTTATTGAGTATAAATAATCGATAAACTGCTCATCCTTTATCAGGAAGATAAGGGGGGAAAGAGCGGAAATAAGGAGAACAGAATAGTTTTATTCCTCTCATTGGAGTGGCTGCCGCTTTTGTTTTTGCAGCTCAGATGATTAATTTTACAATCCCCGGAACCGGCTCCAGTGGACACATAGGAGGAGGGCTGCTTCTCGCAATTCTTCTCGGCCCCCATGCCGCCTTTCTGGCTATGACTGTCATATTATTTATTCAGTCTCTGTTTTTTGCTGATGGAGGCATCCTTGCCATGGGTGCCGCCGGTATAAATCATCTGGCAGACAGACCCCCCTACACACTTTCGGGGGGAGAAAAAAGGCTGCTGCTCTGGCTTCCATTCTGAGCATGCAGCCTGAAATCCTGCTGATGGATGAAACCAGTGCTAACCTGGACCCCCGTTCAAGAAAACGTCTTATCAGCATTATCAATACTTTGTCCCAGACAAAAATCATTGTCTCTCATGATCTGGACTTTATCTGGGAAACATGCAGCAGGGTTATCATCCTTAATAAGGGCAGTATCACAGCAGAAGGAGAGGCAGGAGAAATACTTTCAAACAAATTTCTCCTTGAACAGAATGAACTGGAACTGCCTCTGCGGCTTCAGGGATACCCACACTGCGGTACAGGAAGCTCTAAAGGCGGTTGATCATGCCTGCATGGCGGGAAGATCCGGACCAGAGTATTGAATGAGGTAGGGAGCCCTGATTGATTGAGATTTTTTACCTGATAGAACTGATCGGAGTAACCTGGAAGATACCATCATCAACTCGTATCCTGGCATTTACCCGATAGACAACCTTAAGCATTTTGTCGGTTAAGACATCCTCAGGTCGTCCGGATGAATAGATTTCTCCACTTCTCAGTATAACAAAGTTATCGGCATATTTAGCAGCCATATTCAGATCGTGTAAGGCAATGATGGTTGTTATCTTTCTTTTCACTGTTAAATCCTTAATTAACTCAAGGATTTCCAGTTGATGCTGTAAATCCAGGCTGTTTGTAGGCTCATCCAGTAGTAGGATCTTTGGCTCCCTCATAATCGCCTGGGCTATGAAAACTGTTTGTTTCTGCCCGCCGCTGAGCTCATTTATATATCTTAAAGCCAGATCCTCCAGTCCCAGTTCCTGTAATATTTCTAAGGTTATAGAACGGTCTTTATTACTTATCCGCCAGGACAGAGAATGAAGCCTGCCTAAAAGAACAACCTCAAATACTGTTAAGACAGCTTGAGTAGAAGTTTCCTGAGG
>CBDVAD010000545.1:0-2522 GCA_965371875.1 uncultured bacterium | reverse complement strand
TTTTATTTTTTTCCTCTCCTTTTTTTACGTTTTTTTACTTTTTTTTTTGTTTGTAACCAGTTGGGGGCGCCGGGGGTGGGGCCCCTACTGGTTACACCTCGTTACCGGTGTTCCTAAGGCCTTCAAATAATGTATCAATAATCTTTCTTGCCATTTGCTCCATGAATTTTCTGTCCGCCGGCATCCCTGTTTCAGGCATTTGATTATTGATATAGATAAGAGCCAGACCATGTACAGTTGCCCATGTTGTCAGAGCAAGTATCAGAGGATCTTCATCTCTAATCAGTCCTTTATTCTGACAATTTTGAATTAGTTCAATCAGCGAATCAAGAGAAGTACCTTTATCAAGCTCACAACGATCCGAAAAACTTCCAAACATGACCTTAAGATGTTCAGGATTTTCAAGAGCAAAGGAAATGTACCCCCATCCGGCTTCCTTAAACTGAAGTTCCGGGTTCCCCGGGTAAATAGATGCTGCTTGAATAATACTATCAGAAAGTTTTTTAAACCCCTCTTCTGCTATTGCAGCTATAAGAGCTTCCTTATTATTAAAGTGTCTATAAGGTGCAGCATGACTGACACCTGCGGCTTTTGCTACCATTCGAAGACTGAGTGATCCTATCCCTTCCCTGGTTAATATTTCCAGACCTGCAGATATAAGTTTATTTTTTAAGTCACCTTTATGATAGCTATCCAATTTTTCTCCTATTTATGTTGACAGTGACAACATAGTTTATTATGTTTACAGTGTAATCATAATAAATTTTATTCCACTAATCAAGAGGAAGTATATTAGGAGAAAGAGATATGGGTTATAACAGAGTAATTGTAAGTTCATTCGGCGGCCCGGAAGTTCTAAAATATGTTCAGGAAAAAGAACTTCCGGAACCAGGCCAGAGGGAAGTACGTATAAAAGTTACAGCAGTAAGCGCGTGTTTTACAGACACAATGGTACGAAAAGGTATCTATTTTGGAATGAAGGAAAAACCACCTTTTTCACCTGGATATGATATGGTCGGAATTATTGATAAAAACGGTCCTGGAACATCAATATTTAAAATTGGCGACAAAGTCGCAGATTTAACAGTAACAGGCTCATATACAGAATATATATGCCTTCCTGAATCCAGTCTAACCCCCATACCTGAAGGAATAGATGATGGAGAAGCAGTCAGTATGGTACTTTCATATATGACTGCATATCAAATGCTGACAAGAGTGGCTGATGTAAAAGAGGGACAGAGTATATTTGTACATGGAGCCGGTGGAGCTGTAGGTACAGCATTACTTCAAATTGCAGCATTAATAGGCGTCAAAGTATACGGAACAGGTTCATCCTCGAAGCAAAAGTTAATTAGTGAACTTGGTGCCATTCCTATTGATTATAAAAATGAATCAATATCAGACAGAATGATGGAAATGGAACCTTTAGGTATTGATGCTGTATTTGATGCTATTGGAGGAGAGAGTTTTAAAATATCTTTTAAACTATTAAAAAAAGACGGTATACTTGTTCCCTATGGCTTCTATAAAAACAGTACCGGTCAGGGAGGTAATGTGGCTCTTGAATTTATGCGGCTGAAACTCTGGAACCTGCTCCCCAATAGTAAGAAAGTAGACTTCTACTCCATTGGTGAAATGAGGAAAAAACATCCTGAATGGTTTATAGAAGATCTAAGGGAATTATTCAAAATGCTGAAAGAGGGTAAATTAGCACCTGTAATAGCAAAACGTCTGCCTCTGAAAGAAGCGGGAAAAGCCCATAAACTGATTGATGAAGCATTAGTCAAAGGCCGAATTGTACTCCAAATAGGGGAATAAAAAAGCAGGGAAACGAGTAGTATCATTTCCCTGCTTTTAAATGCTAAACAAGTTGAATTTAGATATCTTTTTCAAGAACAGTTTTTCTTTTACTGTTTTTAGCATTCTCTATTGCTGCATCACATACTTCTCTTACTTTGTCAGAAAGTACATCAATTACTTTAGCAGAACAATTAAGCCCACCAGCGGTCTTTATGTAGTTCTTAACTTTTGAAGCAACTACCAATGTTTCTTTTTCAGCCATTTACAACTCCTGGGATAAAGTTTATTACATTTTATTGATTAGCAGGAGTATACACCCGTTAATCAACTACACTCTATTCTATCAGGTTTATTACAGTATTCAACCAAATTTTGCACTTTTTCCATTAAATTAGCTTAATTTTTTCCCATTTTCCACTTCTATACCTTAAGACCAATACAAAACCTATGGATAAAACAAAAATTATCATAAAAACCCACATTAAAACTGGCGACACTACCAGAACTTTTATCAGAAAAAAGGAGAGCCCTGCAAATATCCAGTGTATTATTACAGAAACTTTCATTACAAATTTAGTATCCCCTGCCCCTCGTAGGGCACCTGCAAACACCAGTTGGGTTACATCTCCAATTGTATAAAGTGAAGCCATTCTAATAAGAATTATTGCTGTAGACTCGATAACAGAACTGTCCCCAGGCAGGCCGGAAGTAAAAACCCG
>CBDVAD010000544.1:0-2538 GCA_965371875.1 uncultured bacterium | reverse complement strand
ATTCAGAAACTGCTTAAAAAGAGTTAATGTAGATGTTTGATTAATTCAGGGCCATGTGTTTTATCAATTGATATCGGCACCTCTGCAATGAAGGGAGGGGTAATATCTTTAAAAGGTGAACTTCTCTCCTTTGGAAGAATTGCCCTTGCAGATACCAGCAGGAATGACTTCCTTGACTGGGATGGTCTAATCTGGAACAGAGCCCTTGTAGATCTGATAAAAATCCTTTCAAAAAAGACCATTCTTAGTAAATTGGATATCCGTGCAGTAGTTGTCAGTGGAAATGGACCAACTCTGGTACCAATCGGATATGATGGGGAGCTTGCAGGTCCGGCACATCTGTGGGTAGATAAGAGAGAGAAGAGAATTTCCGGTCAAAAGTCATTTTTTCTTCCAGGGGCGGCATGGATAAAAGAAAACAGTCCTCTGGTTTATGATAAGACAAAATATTTTTTAGGCTGTCCTGAGTATATATCCTATATCATGACAGGGAACTTTACAGGATTTACTACTACAAAAGCTTTTGATCCATATATCTGGACAGGGGAAGGTATTGATACTTATGGTCTGGATTCACAGAAATTTCCGGAACTTATAAGAATAGGTATGTCTATTGGTGAAATCACAAAAGATGCAGAAGCTTCAACAGGTATTCCCGGTGGTATTCCTGTCTATGCAGGAGGTTCTGATTTTATTATGGCCATTCTTGGAACAGCGGCTGTAGTCCCGGGTCGTACCTGTGATAGAGCAGGTACCTCAGAAGGTATTAATTATTGTTCAGATCTACCTGTGGAAAATGACAGGATCAGGGTTCTTCCTCATGTTATTGATGGATATTATAATGCAGCCGGAATTCTCTCCTCAACAGGCGCTATTTTTGAGTGGTTTAGAAGAATATCCGGTCAGAAAAATAAAGATTACTCCGAAATGATGAATGAAATCAGGGAAATAGGTCATGATATTCATATACCAGGTTTCTATCCCTCCCTGCATAGGGGAGCTGTTTGGGAATTTTCCGGTGGTTTATTTGTCGGTCTGGAAGTTGATCATGGTCCCGCGGAAATGGGCCGGGCAGTAACTAACGCAATTGCCTATGGTGTCAGAGATCTGATAGAGACTCTGGAAAGGAATAATTGCCCCATTGAAAGTCTCCGTGTTTCAGGTGGTCAGGGAAGAAGTTCCATATGGAATCAAATGAAAGCAGATATAACAGGGAAAAAAATAGAAATTCCACTGGTTATTGATACAGAGTTGATGGGGAATACCTGTACAGGGTTTACAGCATCCGGATTTTACACTACTCTCAAGGAATCAGCTGAATCGCTGGTTAAAATTACCAAAACACATATTCCGGATAAAGTCGAACATGAGAAATACTCTGAAGGTTATAATTCATACCATCAGAGGTGTATCGACGTTGTGAAGATGATGAGCACGGAGGCAGGAAATGATCGTCTGTAAGTTTGGAGGAAGCTCTGTTGCTGAAGCTTCCCAGATTCTTAAAGTAAAAAGTATTGTTGAGAGTGATCCTGACAGGAGAATTATTGTTGTATCTGCTCCCGGGAAACGAAACAATAGTGATGAAAAAATTACAGATCTTTTATATCGATGTCATGATGAAGTTCATAGTAGTGGAAAGGCTGAATCTTTTAAGATAATCAGAGAAAGATATTCTGAAATTTGTAAATCTCTTGAAATAAATGATATTGATGATATCCTTGATGAAGTCGAATCCGGTATAGAAAGTGGGAAAGGTCCTGATTATGCTGCTTCCAGAGGGGAGTATCTGGCTGCCAGAATGCTGGCTGATTTTTTAGGTGCAGAGTTTATTGATACAGCTGATGTTATAAGTTTGACTGAAGATGGAAGAGTTGATGAATCCAGCTACCGGAAATTAAACGCAAGGATAAAAGATAAAGTCAGATATATTATTCCAGGGTTTTACGGCTCTGATCCTGATGGAAAAATTAAGACTTTTTCCCGTGGAGGATCTGATATTACCGGTGCCATTGCTGCAAGGTCTGTTAATGCAGATGTCTATGAAAACTGGACTGATGTTTCCGGATTATTGATGGCAGATCCACGAATGGTAGATGGTCCTGCTCTGGTTAAGGAATTAACGTATAAAGAAATTAGAGAACTTGCTTCCATAGGGGCTAATGTATTTCATGAGGAGGCTGTAACCCCTGTCAAAGATCACGATATTCCTATTAACATCAGAAATACAAATGATCCTGAAGCCCCTGGAACTATGATAGTAACCAGGCGTGATACATCCGGATCTCCCATTGTTGGTATTTCAGGAAAGACAGATTACAGAACCATATTTGTGGAAAAGCTCATGCTTAACCGTTATCATGGATTCCGGGAAACTTTTCTAAAAATTCTGAAAGCTAACGGTATCATTCCTGAATTTGAATCTATCGGCTTTGACAGTATCTCTTTTTTAGCCCCTGAAAGGCAATTTGATGAGATAGATACTGCTCTGGGAAAAATAAAAGAGGAACTTGATCCCGAGGTTCTGGAAGTCAGGCATTC
>CBDVAD010000543.1:0-2544 GCA_965371875.1 uncultured bacterium | reverse complement strand
AAAAATAGGCATTGAAACAATATTTTATGCATGTTACTATAGTAACACAAAAATGTTACTTAGGTAAAATAAAAAAAGAAATCTTTTGCTTTCGAAGAGATAACATTGGATTATATACAGGAGAAAATAATTTGTCAGTAGTAAGAAAAGAACTTAAACAGTCCATTGTGGATGGAGGTTTAAAGCTGTATGAACAGGGTTTGACAGTTGGGACATGGGGAAATTTGAGTATCAGAGATCCTGAAACAAATCTGTTTTACATCAAGCCAAGCGGAATGCGTTATCCCGAAATTCGGGTAGACGATATTGTTGTTATGAATGATAAGAGAGAAGTTGTAGATGGTCATCGGAAGCCGTCTATTGAATATAATTTCCATATTGCAATTATGAATGCAAGAAAAGATGTTAACTGTGTAATGCATTATCATCCAGTCTACTCAAGTGTTTTTGGTGTTATCTATGAAGACATTCCCGGAATAGGTGAAGATTTTGTTCAGTTAATTGGAGATAAGGTTATTAATTGCGATTATGCTCTTCCGGGAACTCCGGAACTGGCTGTAAATGTTGTAAAAGGTTTAGGTGACAGGAATGCTGTAATAGTGCCCAATCATGGGAGTATCTGTGTCGGTAGTGACTTTGAGACCACACTGAAAACAATACATGTACTCGAGAAAACTGCTCACATCTATATTCTTGCAAAGTCGATTGGTACTCCTCACCTGATAGAACCCAATGACATATTGGCTATGCAGGATTTCGCCCGTAATTATTACGGACAGGGTAAATGAGGCTGTCCTGAAATAGGTTGTTATTTTCAATTTGTTGAAAATGAGGATAAATTTTAAGGAAAGAAGGAGAATTGAGTTGTGAAAAAGTATCAGAAACTGTTGATTCTGGGAATGTGTTTTCTTTTTGTTCTTCCTGCTCTGTTTGCAGGCGGTCAGAAAGATCCTGCAGATGGCGAGTATGAGATTGCAACTGTTGTAAAGATTACAGGTATTCCGTGGTTCAATCGACTGGAGGAAGGTGTAAAACAGGCCGGAGATGAACTGGGAATAAAATCCTACCAGATCGGCCCTGCTGACGCTGATCCTGCACAGCAGGTAAAGATGGTAGAGGACTTAATTATTAAGGGTGTAGATGCAATATGTATTACTCCCAATGATGCAAAAGCCCTTGAGCCCGCATTTGCCAAGGCGAAAGAAAAGGGTATTGTAATTATTACACATGAATCACCGGACCAGAAAGGAAAGGACTACGATGTTGAGCTTATTGATAACGTTAAGTTTGGTCGTCATTTCTGGGACATGCTTGTAGAGTATATGGGAGACAGTGGCCAGTATGCGATTTTTGTTGGAAGTCTGACAGTTCCTCTGCACAATCTTTGGGCAGATGTTGGTCTTGAATATGCCAAAGACAAATATCCCAACCTTGAACTTGTTACTGAGAGAATTCCCTGTGGTGAAGATCAGGAATTGTCAAAACAAACAATGCTGGAATTACTCAAAACATATCCTGACCTTAAGGGTATAATTGGTTTTGGAAGTCTTGGCCCTCCCGGAGCTGCGCAGGCAGTTAAGGAAAAGGGACTGGCTGGAAAAGTATCTATTGTAGGTACAGTCCTTCCTGATCATGCAGCGTCCTATCTGAAAGAGGGATCTATGCAGCACGGTATACTCTGGGACCCCAAAGATGCCGGTTTTGCAATGTCCTGGATAGCTCTGCAGATTATCGAGGGGAAGAAGATTACAGAAGGTATGAATATACCCGGTCTTGGAAAAATTACTCTTGATGGTGATGTTATAAAGGTCGATGCAGTAATCGATATTACCAAAGATAATGTAGACAGCTTCGGGTTTTAAGTCATAATAAAGGTAATTAAATGCCCCTTTGAGATACTCAGAGGGGCATTTTAGTAAAATCATCATTCTTATGAGGTTTGTATAGGTATGAGTTCTGTTTTTCTAGCTATGAAGAATATCAGTAAAAGATATACTGGAGTCCAGGCACTGGATAGTGTCGATTTTGAGATTAAAGAAGGGGAGATTCATTGTCTCGCCGGTACCAACGGTTCAGGTAAATCTACATTGATCAAGATTATTTCCGGAGTTGAAAAGCCTGACAGTGGTGCAGAGATCTATATCAATGGGGAGCTTAGCTCTCACAGGAGTTCCATTGACTCAATACATCAGGGGATAGAGGTTATCTATCAGGATCTATCACTCTTTCCAAATCTGACGGTTGCTGAGAACATTGCGCTAAGTACCGTAATATCTGGAAAGAAGAAATTTTTAAACAGCAGATCTTATTATGCAACTGCGCGTAAGGCCATGAAAAGAATCAATATCAATATTCCATTGGATGCGAAGGTTGAAGATCTATCCATAGCAGATCAGCAGCTTGTAGCAATCTGCCGATCGCTGACCGGCGAGCTCAAATTATTGATTATGGATGAACCAACTACTGCCCTTACCAGTCGGGAGGTAGCCGCACTTCTTAGAGTCGTGACTGATCTAAGGGATAAAGGAATTGCTACCCTGTTTG
>CBDVAD010000542.1:0-2553 GCA_965371875.1 uncultured bacterium | reverse complement strand
CGATCCAGCATTACCAGTACACCAAGATCCTTTTTCTCTGTTGGATTATTAAGAAGATAGGTACGCTGAAATATACCATCCTCAATCCAGTCTACAGCAGTCAGAAGAACCAGATGAGTATACCCTTCGTAATCCCTTAAATAGGTTACAAGTTCGATAGCCTGGGATTTCTCAGTAGTAATAAATGACAGAGCATCTCTCTGGAATACTTCATCTTTTACAGGGAATTTACCCCTTAATCGTTCTATTAGTTCATTCATCAATCCACCCCTACCAGTTGTAATCGGGCATATCCCAATCTTTTATAATTTGCTTCTGATTTTTTTTATACCACTCAAATTCTTTAGCATATTTGGCAGAACCCTCGCCCTTTCCTTCCTTAATCAGTTTCTTAAGAGAATCAAAACCGGAAAGAATTGATTCAGGCCGGGGCATACAGCCAACAACATAAACATCAACAGGAAGGTAATGATCAAGTCTGTTAATAGTATTGTAACTGTCCCAGTACATTCCGCCGTTTATAGTACAACTTCCTAAACCCATTACATATTTAGGGCTTGGCATCTGTTCATATGCCCTGATTGCTCTTTTAAGAGTCTTTACTGACATATATCCGGAAATAATAAACACATTGGACTGTCTTGGAGTAGCTCTCCACTGAATACCAAATCTGTATGCATCATATTTTGGAGTCATTAAGGGTCTCATCTCTATGGCACCACAGCCGGTACCAAAAGCCAGAATCCATAGAGATTCACTTCGGGCCCAGTTTGCAAATTTTTCAATTATTGGAGCACTCGATTTATGGTGCTCCATTTTCATATCCGGAGTTGCTGCGCAGTAATAATCCTTCAGGGGATCAATTTCAATCTCCTTACCATCCGGATCCAGTACAGTTCTTTTCTTTATATCTTCTAAACTCATATTATCCTCTTATCCAAATTGTAAAACAAGTATTGTAATTATCCCAAGAATTAGCGGGTACTTCATAAACCATCTAATTGACTGCTCTGTGCGAAATCGTGGAAAAACTGTTCCAACAACGACAGACCACATATATAGTAAAAATGATTTTAATATCAATTCAGGCCAGCTTGTAGCTCCTCCAAAAAACAAATTGACATATAAAATTGTCTTTGCCATTGGAAAAATGGCTCTGTTTGTCTGCAGAACACCAAGAAATGAGGAATGAAACTCTGTAGGGGGTCCAATTGGTATCTCCTGAGGAGCCAGAACAATATCAAAAGGTGATCTCATCATAGAACCAAGAAAGGCCAGCATTGCAGTCGCTGTTGCAAGGGGATTTGTGAATAAAGTCCAGTTAAGGAAACCTCCCTGCTGAAAAGCAACAATTTCTGTTATTGAAAGACTTTCAGTCTGAATAAAAACAGCCAAAAATGCCAATATAAGGGGAATCTCTGCAGCCGTTACCTGGGAAAGCCCCCTGGAAATACCTATAGCAGAAAACGGAACTCCACCTTCTCCTGCACCGAGAGCCATACCAAGGGTTCCAAAAAACATAAAGTACATTATGAGTACAGCATCACCTGCAAATGAAAAATTTGCAAAATGAACTGAATCGTATATCAATGGCATAAAAACAATAAGACCAACACCTCCGGACAACCTGAAAACAGGAGCAAGGTAAAACATCATCCCATGAGTAAAATTAGAACGCAAAACATAGTTTTTAACGAGATCGATATAGGGTTGATAAATTCTTATCCCCCTTCTTCTCCCTACTCTGGCACCTATCTTTCGAACAGTCCCGGTGAGAATAAGACCAACATTAAAAACTATGAACAGCCCCAGTATTGTCCAGGGTATTTGTATAGGTTCAAAAATCACAGACTAACCTCCTATTGTAAAAAATGAGAAGACAACCACAAAGAGGATAACCTGAAAGGCATAGGTCTGGCCATTTCCGTTATATAGTCTTCTAACAAAGTCTGAAATTGAATGTAAAATATCAGAAACACCGTCCCAAAACCTGGTTACTAAGGGCTGAACAAGAAACCCTACTGCCTTTTTATATGGAGCAAAGAAATTATATCCAAAATGAGTCAGCTCGGGTCTTGAAGGGGCTTCTCCTGAATAAAAAATGTTAAAAGGTTTTACTTTCACGGCTTTACGGCTTATAAAAAGCAGCCAGATAAAGATAATTCCAAAGATACCCATAGTTATATTCATAATAGCAACACCACTCCATCTTCCAAGTCTGGAAATAGCTGTACCACCCTGCCACTGCAGCGCCCCTTCGGGGAAATACTGAATAAGAAAATCACCAACAGGCTTTAGAACCATATTGGGCATAAAGGAGAAGAGCATGATAACAGCTAATAGAATGTATTGTGGTATCAGCATAGCCAGGGGTGCTTCTTTAATATTTTTAAACTTATCCTTCGGCTGCCCAAGGAAGATTACATGAATAAGTCTAAAACAGTATAAAAATGCTATAAGTCCGGCTATAGAGACAAGAAAGCCCTGGAAGTACCAGCCTTTCTCAATTACAGCATTGTAGGAAAGCCATTTACCTGCAAAGCCTGTTAATGG
>CBDVAD010000541.1:0-2563 GCA_965371875.1 uncultured bacterium | reverse complement strand
CCCTTTTCTTTTAAATAGTCCCCATATTTATAAGTATCAAGCATATAGATCTCCTGCACTTTGAAGATCAATTACTGTATCTATATCCAGCCAGGATCCTTTTATATATTTAATTGCAACAGAATCATTTTTTATCAAATAGTTAAATAAAGCTGTTAAATCCATATCCTTAAAACCACTATCTTTTCCCAGTACTTCAATCGCTTTTTTAACTTTTTCAGCGCCCTTGTGAGAAACTTTCATAAGACCGATAAACTCACCACAGACACTCTCAGGTGGTAACCCTGAACCCATTTCCTGTAAAAATGCTGTCTTACCCAATAATGTTTCCTTATATTTTTTATCAGCAATAATAAAATCTTTAAGGGCTCCTTCTCTGCCCGTATCAGCATCAACTGTAATAGTAATATCATCATCAGAATTCAAAAGATCATGTAATACATAACTTTTATACAAAATATCACCATAAGAGATAATGGTATCCCCTACTATTTTATCTGCAGCAAGTTTTAAACTTGCCAAAGCCTTTGTATTTGCATAATCAGCATTATCTTTGGTAGATATATTAGTCAGAGAAATCTTTTCTTTCTCAAATCCACGAACCACACATACATCTTTAATCCCCATCTTGTTTAATTCGTTAACCTGATGAGAAATAATTGGTTTCCCATGAACCTTGAGCATACATTTAGGAATACTTTTAGTAAGATCACCCAGATCACCCTGACCTGCAGCTAAAATAATACCATTACTTATCTTGCCTGATGAAGGTAAATATATCTTCTCTGCATCCTGAAGTTCTCCGGCTCCCTGAATTCGGAATATTTCTTTTACAGGGACAATGGGGTCTTCAACATTTATAAGAGACTGATCTTTCATAATCTGAGCACTGGTTCTCTGCATAGCATCGATAGAAGCCCGAAGATTATGATTAGCCCATATAGAAAGGCTGATTCCCAGTTCACGGAATTTTTCTGTAGGAGTAGAGTAATATTTGGTTGGAACTATTATTACAGGATGACGCCCTCCCCATTCATGCATAAAGGCTTCAATATCCGATGAATTGCTTTTTTTACTATGAACAAGTATGGCATCTGCTCCGGCAAGACGATATGCATCAGCCCGCTTAAGGGCTTCTTCCAGCCCCCATCCGGCAATAAAAGCCTCTATCCTGGCAACAACACAGAAATCATCATCAGTCTGGGTATCTTTGGCTGCTTTTATTTTACCGCAAAACTCATCCATATCTGCCAGAGGCTGTGCTTCTCCCTGAATAAATGAATTGGTTTTAGGGAAAAGTTTATCCTCAATACATACACCTGCAACATCTCTCTGTTCAAGTTTTTTTACAAGTCGCCGCCTATTATTGAAATTCCCGTACCCGGTATCACCATCAAGGAGAATAGGTATGGTTGTTGCATCACTCATAAACTCTACAACATCTATAATCTGTGTCCATGAGGCTTCATTGTTATCCCGGACTCCCAATGCAGCTGAGAGGGATAATCCGGAACCCCAAATACCTTTAAATCCAGCCTCTTCCACAATTTTTGCAGAAAGACCATTATGTGCTTCCATTATAAACTCAAGGCTTTTTGAGTTAATCATTTCTTTTAATTGAGTTGTCTTTTTCATAGATGAAATAATAGCAAAACTACAGGCCAGATGCAACAGATATCAAGGTTAAATCCTGAACTATTACTGCCTGGTTCTGCACTCCTTTTATATTAATTTATTTCCGGATATACCGGTATTCTTCACTATCACTTAGTAACCAAGAGATGTAAAATCGATCCCTTCCAAACGAAGGAGCTCCTCAAGTTCATCGCTGTAACCGGGGTGATGATCTTTAACTGAATAAATTTTCCACCACGGTCGACGTCCTATCCGTACAAGACGTCCAATATGCCGGTATCCAATAAGTACAGGAGGTATATTGGGAATAGGATCTCTTCCATTTACTACACGAATAAAATTATCCCTGTTGGAATGATACCACTCCGCACCTTTCTTGTTGAAGACCCTGAGCATTCCAAAGGTAACAGCATTAAGAGGAGTATCGGGATAGAGATGTTTTATGTCAATAAAGGCAAGTGAAGCCATTGCCCCACCTGCACTGTGCCCCACCAGAATAATCTCTTTTGGGTTACTATCAACTAATTCCTGAAGAATAATTCGACGTACACTCATGTACTTTTCTATAAAACCACGATGTGCTTTAATTTCTGATTCCGGGAGAAAAGGTAAAGACCTAAGACCGATGCGGCTGTTATAGGATAGATCTACTGAATCCTGCAGCAGGGCCCTCGAACTGCGAAAACTAATATATAGAATCTCATCTTCCAATATAAACAGCCCCAGTGTATCGGTCTTTTCATCATGGAAAAAACGAAGATCCCACCCGGATTCCTCCCAGGTATCACGCTGGCGCCATGCAGCCCGGCACATTTCGTAATAACGATAAAGTCCAATAGTAGAGATATCCGGATATTCAATATTCTGATAATCATTCTCTATTTCCGGTATTCGTTCTCCGGAAGGAAAAGTCTGACAACTATTCAGT
>CBDVAD010000540.1:0-2571 GCA_965371875.1 uncultured bacterium | reverse complement strand
AATGAAAAAGGTACTAATGGTTGGATTGCTGATTCTGATGGCTTCCATACTCTTTGCCGGAGGGTCAAAGGAACAAGCAGAATCTGACGGTCCGATTACTCTGACCGTATGGGATTTCAAATATGGGGATGAAGCAACCGCTGCCGCTATGGATAAAGTTGATGCTGCTTTTATGGCAGCAAATCCGGGTATTATTATCGACCATCAGCCTCAGCCTAATGATAACTATTACGACCTGCTGAAGGCAGCTGCAGCTGCCGATGACGGACCGGATGTGGCCTTGATGCATGCCGATAGACAAGAGACATGGGATTTGGCAGAAGTGATAGTTGATCTGGACAGTTCAATCGCTTCCTGGAAAAATGAAATTGGTGAAATCACATGGACTGCTTCCCGTCCTAAAAGTGATCCATCAAGACCGGTTAAATTGATTCCCATTACTCAGCAGGGAGTCGGTATGTATTACAATAAGGAACTCTTTGTTAAAGCGGGATTGGACCCTGATAATCCTCCCAGGGATGAAGATGCTTTTCTGGAAGCCTGTGAAAAACTGAAAGCCGCAGGGATTATCCCTCTTGCGGAACAGCGCAAAGGCTATCCTAAATCCATGATGTATATGAAGAGAATGTTGTTTGCCAACGCTTATGGTCCCGATCTGTCAGCAACAGAAATAAATTACACCGACCCTGAAGTGAAAACCATAGTTGATTTCTTCGTGACCCTGAGAGACAATGAATACTTTGATCCTGATGCAAACAATCTGAGTTATTGGGGAGATGTTCTTCCAAAGTTCCAGAATGGTGAAGTAGGCATGATCTATGGACTCCTTTCAGACATTGCTCACTGGAAAATGTTCAGTGATTCTCTTGGAAAAGACAATGTAGGGTATTTTCCCAATATCAATCTGAAAGGTTTTCCCTATAAAGATCAACAGAATGTAACGGGTGCCGGAATCGGTTATTCGGTCTTCCAGTGGTCAGAAAATAAAGAGGCGGCCATTGCCTATGCGTCTTTTTATGGACAGACTGAAGGAGCGGGAATATTCATGAATGAACTGGGTGCAATGTCTCCTAATAAAAATGTCAATCTTGATCAGTTTGATTATCCCGTATTAAAAGAAATCCTTGGCTGGATGGATAAAAACCCAGTATTGGGAAGTACTCCTTCGATTCCCGGAGTAGCACTAAAAGCCTTCGAACAGGAACAATCCATGCTGCTTATGTTGGGAGAAATCACTCCTGAAGAGTTTATCAGTATTACTCAGAAGGTACTTGAATCTGAAAGAGCAGCTCAGTAGTAGTAATTATAAATGAGAGGCTCTCCTCTATGGGAGGGCCTCGGTTAAAAGAGGGGTTTATGAGAAATAAGAGATTATTGAAAAACACATCTGATAGTGATGCTTTTGACTTTTATCTGTTAATAATTCCCCTGCTCTTTTTTTTACTTATTTTTATTTTGTATCCTGCTTTCAGCAACTTCTACTATGCCCTGACCAAATGGAAAGGATTTGGAACTTCTCAATTTATAGGATTTAACAATTTCAGAAGGATGGCAGGTGATATCGCTTTCGAGGCTGCTTTAAAAAATACACTGGTTCTGGTTCTCTATATTCCTCTTGTCACCATGATCCCTCTTCTTGTTTCAGCCATGCTGCGGGATGGTCTCAGGGGGTGGAAAGTTTATAGAGCTATACTTTATCTTCCGAATATAGTAGGAGGAGTTTTGACAGGTCTGCTCTTCAGTATATTTCTGGCCGACAACGGGCCTGTAAACCTCATACTGGAAAATATGGGCATTCATGCAGTTCCCTGGCTGACCAGCCCGAGGATGGCTATACATTCTATCGGGATTCTGAAGATATGGGGATCTATCGGATTCGGCTGTATTTACTTTCTCGCAGCCATGGCTACCATAGATGCCGATCTATATGATGCGGCCAAAATTGATGGTGCAGGATGGTGGAGGACTTTTTTCAACGTAACCATTCCCTCTATCCAATTTGCCGTGGAATTCTGGGTGGTCAAATCTTTTATCAACGCCTTTGCCCGTATGTACGGTACGGTTTTTACCCTGACTCAGGGAGGGCCGGGAATCTCAACTATAACCATGGAATATGGAATCTATGTGAAAGGGTTTCAGGCTGGACAGATGGGATACGCCTCTGCCTGGGCGGTAGTACTCTTCTTTTTCTGTGCCGTAATAGCCATATTCCAGATCCGCTTATTGGCCAGAAAAGGAGCTTAAAGTCTATGAAATATAATCTGACCCTATTCTTCCGCCGAAATTCCAGGAAGATCGTTATGTATATCATCCTTTCATTTTTAGCTTTTCTTGCATTGTATCCCATACTCTTTTCCATTATCAACAGTTTTCGACCCGAAGCCGCTTTTCTGGAAAACAAACTGGGGTTCCCCACCGGTCTGTATATGGGGAATTTCGATCATGTTCTAAATTATTCCAATCTTTTTCTTTATTTCCGGAATTCAGTAATATTTGTCATTGGTGGGACAATCCTCTATCTGTTTCTTGTAATTACAAGCGGATATGCATTCGGTCAGTTAAAATACAGAT
>CBDVAD010000539.1:0-2571 GCA_965371875.1 uncultured bacterium | reverse complement strand
AATATATAAAGAAAGGTCAGGCATATGTAATCGTATCAAATCATCAGGCCCTTTTAGATATTCTTGTTATCTATTCTCTTTTTAAACACTTTAAATGGGTGGCCAAAAAAGCTCTGTTGAAAGTTCCTCTAATGGGCTGGAATATGGCCTTAAATGGATACATTATTATAAACAGGACTGATGCAAAGAGTCAGATTAAAATGATGAAAGATGCAGAGAGAGCTCTCAAGTCTGGCAGTTCTATTATGATGTTTCCTGAAGGGACAAGATCTTCCGATGGTAATGTCGGCCGGTTCAAGAGGGGAGCCTTTATTCTTGCAGAGATTGCAGATGTACCGGTTATTCCTATAGCCCTCCATAATATAAATCAGGCAATACAGAAAAACAGCCTGTGGTTAAAAAAGTCGACAGATATGAAGGCTAAGGTATTTAAACCGGTTTATTTTAAAGATTTCAAAAATACCAGGGAGATGTCATCCGCTGTGAAGGATATTATTTCTAATCAACTGGAAGAGTGGAGAAAATAATTTATTCCAACAACAAATAACGGAATCCAATAACGATAAATATAATTAAAACAGCCAAATATACATTATGCTAAAATATAAAATATCTGAAAATATATCCAGTTTATGTAATTTTGAATAATACCTTTCCAAATAAGTAATCTATAGTTATATTATATTCCAGCGAGGTAAGAAGAATGTTAAAAAAAATAATTTTTCTGCTGATTTCAGCTGTTATAATGATTAGTTTTATAAATGCATCTGGAGTATCTGAAAGTAATAAAGGAACAGTATCCGAAAGTAAGGAAGCAACAATGACTGAATATGATGATAATGTAGAAATAGCAACACTTGGAGGCGGATGTTTTTGGTGTATGGAACATCCCTTCGAAATACTTGATGGAGTCATTGATGTCATCTCCGGCTATGCAGGGGGACTGACAGAAAATCCTACATATAGAGAGGTATCGACCGGAACAACCGGGCATATTGAAACTGTTCAGATAGTATATAATCCGGAAAAAATTTCCTATAATGATCTTCTTGATGTCTTCTGGCGGCAGATAGATCCCACAGATGGAGGAGGATCCTTTGTAGACAGAGGCAGTCAGTATTTGAATGCTATATTTTATCATGACGAAGATCAGAAAAAAACAGCGGAAACTTCAATTAAAAATTTGGAAGCATCCGGTCGTTATGACAGACCAATTGTAACAGAATTGCTGGAGTTTACAAAATTTTACAGGGCGGAAGAGTACCATCAGGACTATTATATAAAAAGTGCTGACCAGTATAAATTATACCGAATGTACTCCGGACGGGATCAGTACAGGGAAAAAGTCTGGGGTGATGACAAGGATTATGATCCAACAGCAGATTCTTATGAAAAGCCTTCAGATGAGGAGCTGAAGAAATTACTCAAACCTCTTCAGTATGAAGTAACCCAGAATAATGGAACTGAGAGGGCCTTTGATAATGAATACTGGGATAATAAAAAAACAGGAATTTATGTCGATGTAGTTTCCGGCGAGCCCTTGTTCAGCTCTACAGATAAATTTGACTCAGGTACTGGCTGGCCAAGCTTTACAAAACCGATTGGTGACAGGTCAATAGTAGAGAAAACTGATAAAAGCCTTTTTGCTGTCAGGACAGAGGTCAGAAGTCCTGATGCAGATTCTCACCTGGGACATCTGTTTAATGATGGTCCTCAGCCTACTGGTTTAAGATACTGTATAAATTCAGCATCACTGAAATTTATTCCAACCGAGGATCTTGAGAAAGAAGGGTATGGAGAGTATTTACAACTTTTTGAGTAAAATGAACGGTTGTTGACTTCAATGTATTGGTAAACTACACTGCGATTATGACAAAATAGAAGGTTTATTTTAACAGGAGCAGTGTAGTGAACAGTATATTGGTTAACTTTTTCATCAATATTGGTCTGACAGAATTTTATGCCGGTATAGCAGGCAAAGCGGTATTAATAATCGCTGTTGTTATTTTAAGTTTTATTGTAGATCTGATTACCAAAAAAATTCTTCTCTCAGTAATAACAAAGATTGTTCATAAAACTAAAACAAAGTGGGATGATATTCTTGTTGAAAGAGGTTTGTTTAATCGTCTTGCCCATATAGCTCCGGTATTGGTGTTGTATTATACTGTGCCTCTTATTTTTCCCGGAGTAGAAACTGTTACAGGCTTATTACAGCGTATTATTTTATCTTATATGATTGCTGTAGTTCTAATGATGTTAAGCTCTTTACTTTCATCAGTGAATGCAATCTATTCTACCTATAATATTTCAAAGAACCGGCCAATAAAGGGTTATCTCCAGATTATAAGGGTTTTTATCTCTATTTTTGGAATAATCTTAATAGTAACAACCATATTAGATAAATCAGCTCTGGGACTTCTCTCTGGTATAGGTGCTCTCTCGGCAGTAATTATGCTTGTTTTTAAAGATTCTATTCTTGGCCTGGTCGCTGCGATTCAGCTTTCAGGAAACGATATGATCCGTATAGGAGACTGGATTACTGTACCTGCGTACGGTGCAGATGGTGATGTT
>CBDVAD010000538.1:0-2592 GCA_965371875.1 uncultured bacterium | reverse complement strand
GGTCTGATTCTGGTTGGATCCATTGTTGTTTTCGCAAGAAGTGCAAAGGCGGAAGAATTTGAACATTAAAAAAATAAGAGACATTTTTAAGAGAGACCGTGAGGTCTCTCTTCATGACCTGTCTTTGGAAACAGGAGAATTAGAGACTGATCTTGAATATGTCCTTGCCGACTGGGAAGCCAGAAAGAGAGTAGAAACTGTTAAAGAACTTCCCTTCTGTACTTCAGGAGGATGCAGTGGCTGCTCTACTGTATCTTTCTGTAACACAGTTACTGAAAAGAAATATAGATGGCAGGCAGGCTAAACTGCTTATAACCATAATGGAGGATAGATCATGGGAAGAACTGAAAGTGATTTATATTATGAAGAACATAACCTGATCTAATGAATATCTGTCGAATGGTAAAGCTTTTCATTAACAACTAATTACACTTTCAGATATGATACTTAAGGGGCTGGAATAATTTCCAGTCCCGATTACTTAAATGCTTTTTCAACTTCCAAAGCAATACGCCTAAGATTGTTTAGATAATCAGGATTAAGAGGATCAAGTATAACAACAGCTCCATCTATGGCATTTGCAATGACCTGTGCGCTTTTTTGCGAAAACTCAGGTTGAACAAAAATAATTTTTACATTTTTTTCTCTTGCCTGCATTATTATCTTTTCAAGCATAGATGGACCCGGTTCTCTGCCACCAGTTTCTATTGCTACCTGCCTGAGACCGTATTCATCTGCGAAATATCCAAATGAAGGATGGAATACAAAAAACATATTTCCGCGAAAAGGCTCAAGAACTTCTTTCAACTCATCATGAACAAGATTAAGATCTTCTATAAAACTATTGTACCCTATTGTATATAATTCTTTTCCGACAGGATCATTTTCAACAAGAGCATTATAAATTGTTGATGCCTGAATTTTTACAAGCCTGGGAGACATCCAGATATGTGGATCTTTAAAATCACTTTCAGGATGATCCTCTTCATCTTCATGATCATGATCTACTATCTCCCGTTTTACTATTCCAGTTGATGTATCAACAATATTAAGTTCAGGGAGACTGCTTTCAATATTCCCGATGAAGGCTTGTTCAAAGGGAACCCCCACTGTAAAAAAAAGATCGGCCTGACTCAGGGCAATAACCTGACTGGGGGAAGGTTCATAAGTTGCGGGATTCTTTCCAGGACCAACAAGAACATTTATTTCAACCCGATCTCTACCAATCCTTTCCACAAAGTATTTTTGGGGCAGAATACTTGTAAAAACAGTTATTGTATGTTCTTTCTTCTCCCCCTGTTCCTTACTGTCCTGTTGCCCTGCAGAGAACAAAGAAATAGAGACAAAGAGTAAAATTAAAATCAGTCGTAATTTTTTCATAAATTCATCCTTATGATTCTATTGATCATATATTATCAACAATTGTTCTTTCATGAGCTCTAAAATCCTCTTATCAGCCAGAATATAAAAGGACTTCCCATCCATAAAGAAAAGAGTGCAATCATGGAATAAGACAACAATTCGAATATATTGCTTATCTTTCCCACTACACCTTCTTTGTTTTTAAACCATGCAAATATACTTGTTCTCCCGGTCATACCAAGATAACCGGCCAGAGATATAATAATCCCCATACCAAGGGACATGGCAAGAACACCCCAGATACCCATAGCGATAAGGTTTTGAGATAAAGCGAGAATGAGAAGCATAGTAGCCCCGGGGCAGGGAAACAGACTGGAGATAATCAGAAGGAGATAGATATTTTTTCCATCTTTATGTAAATGATCATGGATACGTCCTGTAATCAAGGCAATTATCTTTACAGTGACTAAAACCATTGCAAACACAGCAAGAATAACAAAAGTCCATCCTTCCAGATAAAATGCAATATTCTCAGAGTCTGAAAAGGTAGAAACAGATTCCCATATAATATTAAAAAAGATAAATAACAAAAGACTTGTCCCTGCATGTAACCCTGCAGAAAGAAAACCGGCAGCCAAAGGTTCCCATTTTTTTGCTGGCCTCGCAAGAAACAATGTAAAAACAACAGTTTTTCTGTGTCCGGGACCGGCACCATGAAGTATGCCATAAAAGAAAACAGCAAGTAGAAACATTCCTACTGCTACTGGTGACGGATTATTACGAAGATTATTTAATAGATCTGCACTTTTTTCTCTGATCTCCAACTGAAATAGATTAAATCCATCAGGAAGAAGGCCAACTGGAGGTCTGGACGCCTGGGGAAGAGATTTTTCATCACTACCGCCTGTAAATGGGTCCGCAAAGAGGGCAGCAGAAATTGATAATTGCAGCAATATTAAGAAAAGGACAAAAAGGCCATGTTTTTTACTGAAAATAGACATGAACTTCCTTTGGATAAGCTGTTTGGAGACCTGGTTCCCATTTTGTGTAGGCTGTCATATCAGAGCTCGTTCCATAAGGGTTATAGTAAACAGGAAAATCTTTATTTTCCAGAATTTCCAAAAAAGGTAACTTTCCGGATCCCTGACCAATTATCACACCATTCTCTACATAATCTACTGCAGAGTAATATGTAGGATCAAATACTGAAACATAGAAATCCTTAAAAGC
>CBDVAD010000537.1:0-2599 GCA_965371875.1 uncultured bacterium | reverse complement strand
AACCATCCAGTAATAGGGAAACATTGTAAAAAGCACCAGTATAGTAGCTAGAAAAATATATATTATTTGTTTATTTTTTATTCTCAGCATAATTCTCTCCTGTTTAATTGGAATTATAATCAAATCTGTCCATTACTTTTGTTATGATACGGATACTTATAAATATCTGTATGGCATTCAATAGTGCTATAGCGGCACCATAACCTGAATCAAATCGCACAAATGAGGCATTAAAAAGCTCGAGGACCCAGGTTGTTGTTGCCAGAGAAGGACCACCTTGAGTCAATAAAAAAGGTTCTCCAAAAACAGTGAAAATCAGACCTGTAGCAAGGACGATAATTGTGGTCATAGAGGAGAGGATCATTGGAAGAGTTATGTAGCGGTATTTATTAAATCCAGTGACACCATCTATAGCAGCAGCTTCATATACCTCTTGAGGGACAGATTCCAGAGCAGCCAGAATTATCAGCGCATAATATCCCGATATCTTCCATACTATCATTCCTATAATTATCATAAAGGCCCAGAAAGGACTCTGAAACCATCTAATTTCCAGATTAAACTGTTCTCGCAAAAATACATTAAATACAGAGCTGTAACTTAAAAAGAAACGTATAAAGACAGCAATCGCAACACCGGAGGTCAGGTAAGGTATAAAAAATGAAACTGAATATATCCCTTTTATTCTTTTGGGTAGTTTACTCAAAAGAAGAGCTATGATTGTTGAGAAAACAAGGATAGAGGGGAGAAGGACAGCAAGATACTTAAATGTATTGAAAAAAGCCGCCCGTATTTTTTCATCGGTAAATGCTTTAGTAAAATTTTTGAATCCAACAAAATCTCTGGTATAAGACATAAGATTCCAGTCCATTGTTGACAGCCATAACGCCCAGAGAAGAGGGATAAGAAAAAGGATTATGGCATAAATAAAATAAGGAGTGCTAAAAAGCCACCCGATCAGATCTTTTTTTCTTAGGGGGGATTTGTTTGATTTGCGTTGCAAAGAGGGGATTTTAATTTTTCCCCGTGTAAACGTACTCATGAATCTCTCTCCATATAAATTATCCCCGCAAAGTAGTGCGGGGATATTTGAATTAATCCAGTTCTCCAGCAGTTAACATTGCCTTAAAAGCTGCTTCAACGTAAGAGGAGGCATCAGGTGCTGTAGTCGAGGTCGAATCAATAGGGTGCAACTTAATCCCGTTGACTCCTATGACGCCAAATCCCATTCATAAATTGATTCTTTCTGCTCAGAAACATGATACTCCCAGTACTCATTCCAGAAACCATTTATTTTAATCGATCTCAGTTCCAGCATTGCTTCAGCACCTTTTTCAGACCAATGCATACCGGATAATTCCATTCTATCATTAACAAGACTTCTACAGGTTCCTTCAATAACACCGCTGCCGATGGGATAACCTTTCTTCAAGTATTCATCATATTTCATATACTGTTTTTTCGTTTCAAAATATCTAAGATGTTTCTCCATAGCCTCAATTCTGGTTAGGGTTATGCCTTTCTTTATTGCACTTTGCCGGATTCCTCCAATGGCATATCCGACTTTTCCAGTCAGAAACATTTTTAGATATTTGCGAACCCAAAGGAGAGCGCCATCGCTTCCTTCTTTATGAAAGAAATAAGAGAGACTCCAAAGCCGTTCCATTACATGGAATAAATCCAGAATGATTGTAAATCCGGGTAAATATTCTTCTGTTTTATTTGCCAGAGCTTTCTCTCCATCCATCAGGGCAATATGATCTTTTGTCCCTTCCGGGTCCTTAATAGCAACTTCTTCCGCCATATTTTGAAAGGCTCGATCTTTACCCTTTAGAGTTGCTCTAACGACTTTATTCTGTGGAATAATACCTTTCTTTTTATCTAAAACTACCACAGATCTCGTTTTATCTTCTGCTTCATCTCTGATTATGTCATCTGCACTTCTAATATTTTGCTCTATTCCATATACAGCTGTTACTGTAGACATCTTCTTTTTTCCGTTTTTCTCACCTTTTTTCTGCCGTTGGCCCTGTTTCGCTTTTTTTAGATTTTCACGCATTACAATTCCTTTGCCATCGACTTGAACAACAAGGAGAGGTTCTTCCTGCTCCTTTTGTTTTCTGTTCTGGTAAAATGGTTCTACAGATTCTGATGCCGATTTATTAATCGATTCCATCTGACCGGACCATATCTCAATTCCAAAAATCTCTTTTATATTTTTTCTTGCTTTTTCATGACTGATATCAACACAGAACATTTGTGTCCATTTCTGCAACAGGTATGAAAAATGTTGCTTGGGCAAATTCAGGTCTTTTTTAATGGGACTTATCCCTTTATTTCCTTTTTCCCAGAAGTAAGCATTTGAGACTTCCAGGTCTCCGAAAATCGAGAAATAGTTCCAGTTTTCTGACTTGTGATAAGGGAGATCAGTTTTGAAATCCTTTCCCGAACCCTTCTTTTCCAGGAAAGCACCAAGAAGAGATTGTCCAAGCTTCAGTAATGAGCGGAATAATTCTTCTTCAACTTCATGAATCTCTTTCTTCTGTAGTTCCCCCGAGACAGATTCTATTATTTGACTGAAAACCTCTTGAGTACCGGC
>CBDVAD010000536.1:0-2618 GCA_965371875.1 uncultured bacterium | reverse complement strand
TCATAAACAGCCAGTGTAAAAAGGGCGGATAAAAATTCAGAAAACCGTTCCGGTATTGAAAATAAAAAAGAGAGAACTCCCTTTCCAGCTCCGGATAAATTTCTGGCCCATTCATCAATTCCAAGAGCAGTAGTAATATTATTCCCAATAAAAAAATAGAAAATAAAAATAAGAACAAGTGGCGGTGTATTCCTGGCTATCTCAATATAGGTCCGCCCTGTCAATCTGGAAAACAGGTTCTTTCTGGTACGAAGGATTCCCATAAGGGTTCCGATAATTATTGCAGCAAGAGAAGCCCAAAAACTCAATTTGATAGTAGTATAAAACCCGAGCATCAGTAAATTTGATTTTATATGTCCGGATTCATCTATTCTAAAAAAGAACTGGGGAATCGCCCCCCAGTTCCATGTATAGCTGAATCCTGTTTTTATCCGGATAAAAAAGGCAGTACCTGCCAGAATCAGAATTAATAGAATAATCCCGTCCAGCAGGTAATTATGTTTTTTCATTTACTGTACTAAATCCTGCCAATCCTGAGTTCCAAACCAGTAGTGTTTTCGTTCCCCAAGCCAGCCTTCAGCATCTACAACTGTTATCCAGCTGTTGAAGAAGTTCAACAGATCATACTCTCCTTTCTGCAAGGCAAAACCAATAGGTTCTTTGGTAAAATTATCTTTCAAAGGAAGAAAGAGTTTATCGGAATATCTAATAGACTGATATGCAGGCATGGGCGCAGAGGCTATTACTGCATGAGCTCTGCCTGTAAGCAGCTCCTGTATTGCCTGGGATTCATCATCAAATAGCCGTTTTTCTGCCAGGGGCATATATTTTTCTGCCGCTGCCGCTGCAGTAGTTCCAATTCTTGCTGCAATAACTACATCTTTGCTGTTAAATGCCTCTAAAGTATCAAATCCTGACGCCTGAGCCTTTGATGCTACAATAGACATACCTGAATAATCGTAGGGTATGGAAAAATTGACCTTCAAATTTCTATCCGGTCTGATACCCATTCCACCAATTATTACATCAAATTTTCCAGTAAGAAGGGCAGGAATTATTCCGGACCATTTAGTAGGAATAAACTCAATATCAACACCCATATCTTCTGCAAGACGTCTGGCAACATCAACTTCAAATCCAATGAGCTCACCATTTTTATCATTCATTGCCCATGGTACAAAAGTAGATAAACCGACCTTAAGAACACCACGTCTTGATATAGTATCAAGGAGGCTCTCTTTTGCCTCTACTTCTGCTACTCTACCACTGAGTCTTCCGCAGCCCGCTAATCCCAGGACAATTGCTATTACCAAAAAAACAGTAATAATTTTTCTCATATACTTCTCCTTCCTCGTATTTTTTTCAGGTTTCCTGGTTGCATGGGTGAGCAGCAATGAAGTTGCGACCAGCCCCGGCACGTGTGCCCAGGAATGCATGGTCACATAGATAGCAAATTTATTTGCGACCAGACGCCCGAATTATCTCCTTATAACACCTTACTTAAAAAGGCTTTACTTCTATCTTCAACAGGATCCTGAAAAAATCCCTCTACTTCCCTGTCTTCTACTATTTCACCATTATCCATAAACAGTATTCTACTGCCGGCTTCTCTCGCAAACCCCATCTCGTGTGTAACAACAACCATGGTCATCCCATCTTTTGCAAGGTTTTTCATTACATCCAGAACTTCACTGATCATTTCCGGATCCAGAGCACTGGTTGCCTCATCGAAAAGCATGACTTTTGGATTCATTGCCAGAGCTCTGGCAATTGCCACACGCTGCTGCTGTCCCCCGGAAAGCTGAGAGGGATAACTGTCTATCTTATCTGTAATACCGACCTTCTCCAAAAGATCAATTGTTATTTTTTCACATTCCGTAACACTCTTTTTTCTTACTCTTCTAATAGCAAGGCTGATATTTTTTCTAACTGTCATATGGGGAAAAAGATTAAAAGACTGAAATACCATACCCACTTCTTTTCTTATTTCCAGGCGATTTTTGTGATGATGATTTAAAGGGATATCATCAATAACTATGCTTCCTGAATCAAAATCTTCCAATCCGTTAAGACATCTTAAAAACGTAGATTTCCCCGCCCCGGACGGTCCAATTACAACAACTACCTCACCCTGAAAGATATCTACAGTTACATCTTTTACAGCAATAATTTCTATATCTTTGTCCGGACTTGCAAATGTTTTATTTAAGCTATTAACACTGATTATAGGCTTACTGATCATAGCGACTCCTCTTTTCAAGGTAATGTACAAAGGTTGAGATTGTTACAGTCATCACCAGATATATTAAGGCTACAGTAAACCATATTTCAAAGGTAAGAAATGTTTCAGAAATAATTGCCTGACCTGCCATAGTCAGATCAAAAATTGCAATAGTGCTTACTAAAGCTGAATCCTTGATAAGAGACACAGCCTGACCGGTTAAAGGTGGCAAAACCTGTTTAAGTGTTTGAGGAAGTATAATGTATCGATATGTATCAAGAGAACTCAGACCCAGACTATAAGCTGATTCCCACTGCCCCTTTGGGATAGCATTTATACCTCCCCGGATTATTTCCGAAGCATAGGCCCCTTCAAAAAGAGAAAGAGCCAGAACAGC
>CBDVAD010000535.1:0-2622 GCA_965371875.1 uncultured bacterium | reverse complement strand
AGTACAGCAAACCCAGGAACCAATAATAACAACAGTACCCAGAAAAACAAAATATATCGAAGTAGCTGCTGGAAATGTTGCCGGCTGCAGTATGAATGGTTATGGTTATGTTGATGGAAAACTGAAGGTAGAGATGGTCCACCCCCAGCAGATTGAACCTGAATTGGCAGGTACAGATACAGGCGACTACGTGACAATAAAAGGAACACCTAATATAAACCTGTCTATCAAACCTGAAGTACCAGGAGGCATTGGAACAATAGCAATGTGTGTAAACATGATTCCCCAGATTATAAATGCCTCCCCGGGATTAAAAACAATGCTTGATCTGCCAGTTCCAAGAGCAATTATGGGTGATATGAGAGAAAGAATTGAACGGGAACAGTTTACAGTTATCAGTTAGCAGTTATCAGTGAATATAGTTAGAGGGTGGGATTATGATAGCGGAAAAGGGTGATTGGGTTAGGATTCATTCTATTTTAATGGAAGCTGGTGGCAGGGCCCCTGGAATTCCTGATGATACAGCAAAAGTTCCTTATGAGCTTTGGGATAAGGGATTTTTGGTCTCTGATAAAGCTGAAATTGGAGAGACAGTAGAAATTAAGACAATAACCGGTAGGAAAATTAATGGGACTCTTCTTGAGACTAATCCATCTTATGACCACGATTTTGGAGAGTTTATTCCGGAAATTCTTATGATTGACAGACAGCTTAAGGAAGTAATGGGAGAGATAACCCAATGAACAATGACTACCTTGAGCTTATGGAAAGAAAAAACGAGATTATGAAAAAATCTGTGGGTATTGATTACTCACTCTTTGAATCCGGGTCTATTGCCTTCGATTATGAAGGGATGATGGAGAAAGTAGGATACAGTCTTGAAGAGATAAGGGAAATTCAGGAAGAAACCGGAGTGGGAAATACTCCAATGTATGAACTCCGCAATCTTACGATTCTGGCCAGATCTCTGGCGACTGCAGGAAAGGGAGCTAGAATTTTTCTTAAAGACGAAGCATCAAACCCTTCCGGTAGTTTCAAAGCCAGAAGAGCTGCAACTGCTGTTTATCATGCAAAAAAACTTGGATATACAGGTGTTATTGCTGCTACCAGCGGCAACTACGGTGCTGCAGTAGCCAGCCAGGCAGCAATGAGGGGCATGAACTGCATAATTGTACAGGAATGTTATGATTCTGAAGGAAAGGGACAGCCGGAAATTATTGAAAAGGCCCGAAAATGTGAAGCTTTTGGTGCAGAAGTTGTTCAACTGTCTGTTGGGCCTGAACTTTTTTACACATTTCTTAAACTACTGGAAGAGACAGGATACTTTAATGCATCTTTATATACACCCTTTGGGATTGCCGGTGTGGAAACTCTTGGGTATGAGCTAAGCCGGCAGATGATAGATCGTACCGGAAAAAATCCTGATGCTGTTGTTATAACAAATGCAGGTGGTGGAAACCTGACAGGTACTGCCAGAGGATTACTTAAAGCAGGAGCAGATAAAACAGAGATAATTGCTGCCAGTGTTAACCTTAAGGGCCTTCATATGGCCAGCGACAAAGACTTCAACAGGAAATCATTTACAACCGGCCACACAGGCTTTGGTATTCCGTTTACAACTGTACCCGACAGATCTGATGTACCAAGATCTGCAGCACGTCCTCTACGATATATGGACAGATACGTAACAGTAAACCAGGGAGAAGTTTTTTATATGACTGAGGCACTGGCACAGCTGGAAGGTCTTGAAAGAGGTCCTGCTGGAAATATATCTTTGGCTGCTGCTTTCGTAATCGCTCAAAACATGGATAAAAACCAGACTATTGTTGTGCAGGAAACTGAATATACCGGAGCAGGAAAACATATTCAGCCTCAACTCTCCTTCGCAAGAAACAACGGAATTGAGATTCGTATCGGAAATCCAATTGATGAGATTCCAGGAATATCAATTGTACTCCCCTCACATCCATCACTTATAAAAGTACAGGATCTGGATCTTAATAAATTAAGGAAATCCCTGATTAAAAATAGTGTAAAAGAAATAAATAGTGAAGATCAGAAAAATCTTTCAGATAAAGATATTCAATTCCTGGCTGATGAAACAAAAAGCAGTCCTGGAATTATTAAAGAATTCATTAGAAACATGGAGCCGTAGATGGAAAGAGCAATGGAGCGAGCAGACGATTATTCAGAAAGAAGAGAACACTTAAAAGACCTCTCAGAAGAACAGCTGGAAGCAAGATTCTGGGAACTAACAGAAAAACTAATGAATCCGGTAATTAAACTGGCAGAAACCCACACAAGCCCATCTATCGAACGATCTGTTCTTCTTCGAATGGGCTTTTCCAGCCTGGAATCCACTGCTATTGTCGGGCAGGTTTTAGACCATGGACTTATATCAAAGGGTGCCGGTCATATTGTTTACAAAGCTGCAAAGGCAAAAGATATTGATATAAGAGAAGCTGGATTACAGCTTGCAGAAGGTCAGCTCTGGGATCAGATAGATATCCTTTTTAACAAAGAAGGACAAGGTAAGGGCGAACGGCCGTTCGCCCCAAAAAAGGGAGATCAGCCTAATGGATAATCTAAAACCTAACGCATCAGTAAGGGCGAACGGCCGTT
>CBDVAD010000534.1:0-2628 GCA_965371875.1 uncultured bacterium | reverse complement strand
TTAAAATGATAAAATCTCATAGAGGTCACCATGGCAAAAAATAAAACAGTTTTTGAATGTATTGAATGTGGTCATCAGGACCCCAAGTGGCTCGGAAGATGCCCATCCTGTGGTAAATGGAATACCATGGAGCAGATGACTCTTACCAACAGCAGTGGATCAGGAAACGGTTCTTCGGATAATCAATCTCCCGGGCTCTCATCAAAAGGCTCAGTTATGCTCCACGACGTGGACACCTCGGAAGTCCCCCGTTTTGGCTCAGGTTTTGTTGAAGTAGACAGAGTATTAGGCGGCGGTATAATGAGAGGTTCCGCTGTCCTTCTGGGGGGCGAACCGGGAATTGGTAAGTCCACCCTGATGATGCAGATTGCAGGCTCTGCCAGGATAAATGGCAGCTCCGGAAATTCCGGGAAAATCCTCTACATATCCGGTGAAGAATCCGCCAGCCAGCTTAAAATGAGAGCCGACCGCCTTGGTATAAAATCAGAAAGTATAGAAATTCTTATTGAATCTGATTTAGGAAGAATACTCGATGCTCTTGAGAAATCAAAACCGGAACTCATTATACTGGATTCCATACAGACTGTTGTCTCTGAAGAAGCCGGAAAGGTTCCGGGAACAGTTAACCAGGTAAAATACTGCGGTCATGCGCTGATAAGCTGGAGTAAAAATAATAATGCTGCTGTCTTTTTCATTGCCCATGTAACTAAAGAAGGAATAATTGCAGGCCCCAAGATCGTAGAACACATGGTAGACACCGTGCTCTACTTTGACCATTCAAACTCCGGAATACGATTTGTCAGAGCTGCTAAAAACAGGTTTGGATCGGTCGATGAAGTTGGACTTTTTACAATGGAAGCTACAGGACTGAAGGAAGTAAAAGATCCTTCCTCCCTCTTTCTTATCCAGAGAGATGACGGAATGCCTCCAGGCATTGCCGCAGTTCCTGTTTTCGAGGGCTCAAGGGCTTTAATGGTGGAGATCCAGGCCCTTACAGTTCCGGCAAAGAGTGGTTTTTCCAGAATATACTCTGATCGGATAGATAATAACAGGGTATCCAGAATTGCAGCAGTTCTTGAAAAAAATGTGAGCCTGCGCTTTGGCGATCAGGATATTTATGTAAATGTAGCCGGAGGAATGCGCCTTAATGAAGTAGGAATAGAACTGGCCCTTGCCTGCGCACTCTATTCAGCAAGAACAGGAATCCCTTTCCCATCAGAAACAGCTGTAGCAGGTGAAATAAGCCTTGCCGGAGAAATTCGCCCCACTGCACACATGGAAAGGCGAATAAAAACCGCCGCAGAGATGGGTTTTAAAAGATTCATAGGACCGATTCCCGTAGAGACGTTGCATGCAACGTCTGTACACGGAATCTATAAGGGAGCCGCGAACATATCCGAAAGCATCAAATCAATCTTTGGCAAACCGTAGGGGCAGCCACAGGGGGCGGGCCACCGACCCTTGCGGCTGCCCATTGACGCTAACGAATCAGATTCAGCAAAAACGGAAAAGCAATAAATGTCCCAATTGAACTGCCAACACTGGAAAGAAAAAATACAAGAAGTGCATGTGTAAATCTATTTCGGAAAAAACCCTTAAGGGAAAGTATATCTGTTGGAAGATTTTCAAAGTCTGATACCCTCGGTCTCCTTATAAACCCTTCAAACAGCCCGGCAACAATACCTACTCCAATTGTAGGATTAAGTGATGTAAAAGGTGCTGCAAGAAAAGAAAGAAGAATTGTCAAAGGGTGGGCAAGGGCAATCAATGCTCCCAATCCGGAGAGAATACCATTTACCATAAACCAGTAAAAAAACATTTCCATACCCTTATTCCAGCCGGACTTATAAAATCCAAAACCCATAAGAGAAACAATTACTGCGGGGATAAGCCAGGGAATAACCTTCCTTATTTTAGAGGGATCAGGAACCTGACTAATTTCGCTAAGATCTTTTGAAACCTTATTTTCGTATAAATCATTCAGCCACTTAACTATTCCTTTTGCATGGCCGGCCCCGATTACAGCAACTATTTTCTTTCCAGGTGCTGTAAATATATTTGTAGCCAGGTACTGGTCTCTCTCATCAATAAGAACTGCTTTTACAGAAGGAAGATAATTTGCCAGCTCCTCCATCATATCTTCCAGAGCACTTTTCTCTTTTAGTTTCTCAATTTCCTCTTCAGATAGCTCCTCTTTGGAAAAAATTGAAGAGATCATTGCTGCAAGCATTTTATTCTTGTTCCAGAAGGATGATTTTGACCAGGCCCTGCGAAGGGTAACCTGTATTTCACGATCACTGAATGAAAAAGGAATATCCGCCTCTTTAGATGCTTCAATAGCTGCCTTCATATCTTCACCGGGAGTTGTTCCCAGATTTTTTCCCATTTTCCTTTGAAAGGAAGTAAGGACCAGATTAGCAAGAAGAAGAAAACCTTTGCGTTCCTTCAACACCTTGTCAATCTTCATATTTTCCCAGTTTTGGCCTTCTGTCATGGACTTATATCTGGAAGCATCTATTTCAACACAGACATGATCCGGTTTTTCTTCATCAATTACCTTTTTAACTTCATCAATACTGTCTCTGGATATATGTGCTGTTCCAACCAGAATAATTTCCCGGTCACCCA
>CBDVAD010000533.1:0-2629 GCA_965371875.1 uncultured bacterium | reverse complement strand
ATATGGTTTACTATACAAATAAAGAGGGTTATAAATATTGTATTAATTTCGACCATGATCTTTTAAAAGCAAATGGTTACTCTGAAGAAATCATTGCCAATACAGTTAGAGATATTGCAGCTATTCCTTTCAAACCTGAAGAGCAGGTGCTTGCAGCAAAGGGCATTAAAGCAATTTACCATCCTGCAGATTTCAACGAAACAGATTTGTTGGAGTTGTATGAACTTGGATGGAACGATAAAGACATATTTGAAGTAATTGACCATGCGGGGTTTTTACTGAAAAATGGAAGGATAATAAGTTGTTACCTTAAATAAAAGCCTCACTCAAAAACCGTGCTAACTCTACCGGATAACTTAACCAGGCATTGTGTTTAAAATATTTGACTTTTTTGCCAATAAGTATTACAATATGTAATACGAGGTGACAGGAATGACCACGATTAGATTAAATGATGATATAAACAATAAACTTTCTCTGCTTAAGGAAGTTGAAAAAACCACAAAGACAGAAATCATCAAAAAAGCCATTATAGAGTATTATGCACAGCACATACAGAATAAAACACCTTATGAGATAGGAGAAACTCTTTTTGGAAGGTATGGAAGTGATGATGATTTATCTGAAACATATAAAGCTAAACTGAAGGGAAAATTAGATGCGAAACACGCTCATTGATGCAGGACCCATAATAGCTTTATTTAATAAAAATGATAAGTACCATGAAAAAATTAAAAACTTCCTTAAAAATTATGATGGTAAATTAACCAGTACCTGGCCTGTAGTAACAGAGGTTTCTCACATGCTGGATTTTAATGTTCAAACTCAGATAGATTTTCTAACCTGGATTCAGCTGGGTGGGGTAAGCATTGTGAATGTAGAAAAAGATGATATCGGGAGAATTATTGAATTATCAGAAAAATATTCGGACCTTCCAATGGATCTTGCGGATGCATCATTGGTTATATTATCAGAAAAATTAAAAATTAAGCAGATAATAACAATTGATTCAGATTATTATATTTACAGAACAATAAAAAAGGAAATGATAGAAAATATTTTTAATTATGAATAACATATTTGCCTTTCAACTGAAACAATGAATTTTGGGGAAGCTGTCTATAATTATTTAAATTTATCCATAGAAGATGCCATCTCCTCAACAGATGCACTTATAAACGGATTTGTTTTTCTGGATAAAAAATTTGGAAAACGACGACTATATGAAGTTAAGGTAGAAGAACTGCAAAAAAAATTCTGAGTTAATGTATATACTCCGATGTAAAGCAGAAGGTATTATCCTGGAATAACTGTAACAATAATTATACGTTCTGACCGGGGGCCGTCAAATTCACAGAGAAAAATATTCTGCCAGGTGGAAAGACCCAGTTTACCTTTTATAATTGGAATTGATTCCGAAGGGCCTACCAGTCCGGCTTTCAGATGGGAATCACCGTTCCCGTCCTGTTGATCGTGGCGCCATACTCCCTTTGGAATCAGTTTAGCCAGCAGATCTGTTACATCTTTCTGAACAGAATCATCCCAATTCTCCTGTATCATTATTCCCGCAGTGGCCCCCTGAACATATACCGAACAGAGTCCGTTTTCGATTCCGGTGGCTGCTGCCGCTTTTTCAACTTCCGATGTAATATCCACCAGTACTTCCCTGGCTGGTGTGGAAAAGTATAGGATCTTATGCATAGTTCCCCCCGGTATATCCGTTTTATAGCTGGTGTTATTATACTTTATACTCAGTGGTGGCGCTTTTAATTTTTTAACTTCGAGGATTTCAAATTATTGTGGACACTCAGCGTCTTTTACCTTTCCTTCGATCAACATTGCTGCTTGTATCAATACGGGTTTTTTCATTTCGTCTTTGATAAGTACGTCTTTCCTTAACTCTTCTTTCCGTTCCAGTGTATTCCATCAAATTCCCCCCTTCAGATTCTCTAGAATATTTAACTGTACCATAAGACAAGGTACAAAACAAGACGTCCTGCAACCTTCCCTCTTCCATTTCCTGAGAGCATGGTTATTGCCGAAAGTGAAAGCAGGAACCATCATTTTGAATAGTGGGATCTTTATATCTTTATCTCCATCCCGTCATAGGCACAGGTTTCCGGTACCTCATCTTTATGGGCGAGCATGGTTTCGTGCATGTGTGTCAAAATAATTTTCTTAGCCCTAAGATGCTGAATGTCAGGATAGTTGAGATGCCATTTGACAGGCTTGTCGAAGTAGTAACATTCGGCGATCACCAGATCCGCTTCAGCAGTAAAATCAATGAGGTCTTCAGTAAGTTCACCATCTCCGGTATAGGCCAGTGTCTTCCTGTCTGTTTCAATCTTCAGGGCCAGGGGTTTTGTTGTTACCGTATGCCTTGCATCGATGGCGCTTATTTTATATTTTTCAAAATGAATCGGTTCCTTCGGATTAATTTCAAAATATTCCACAGTGAACTTCGGCTGCATAATATGACTGCCGGGAAAAAGCGCTTCCTGTAGCTGCCTGATGTGTGATTCTATCCCCTCAGGACCGATAATGGTCAGGGGTCTTTCTCTTTTAGAGCCCAGCATTGCATCCATAAGAAGGAAAGGTACACCGCCACAGTGGTCCCCGTGCAGATGAG
>CBDVAD010000532.1:0-2632 GCA_965371875.1 uncultured bacterium | reverse complement strand
ATGCTGCATATAATACCCATATACTAATAAATGCCGTACCCCAGTTACAGTGGCAGAATAATGGCATTTGGAAGGACATTGAACAGTTAAGTACAGACTGGGCAGATAAATATAAATTCCCACCGAAGCATCTTAAAACTAATTAAGACACTCCGGTTTTTTGACTGACTTTTAATTTCAGCTCCAGAGGATCTGCTATTAAATGATGATAAGAAGGAATGAAAACCACAGTAAAACTGTGGTTTTGTGGGCGTTGAGGGATTTGAACCCCCGACATCCTGCTTGTAAGGCAGGCGCTCTCCCAGCTGAGCTAAACGCCCTTAAGGTTTGGACAAAATAGCATAGGCCTGATAATGTGTCAATATATTTTCCATAAGTTTTTTATAAAATCCAAAAAGAGAATAGCTATAACTACCTTTATTCAATTTATCGATTATGATACTATGCGCCTCGAGGTAAGTAATGTCTATCAAACCAATGAGAAATATCGGAATTATGGCGCACATCGATGCCGGAAAAACAACAACCACAGAGCGTATACTTTTTTATACTGGTAAAAGCCATCGTCTTGGTGAAGTTGACAACGGCGAAGCAACCATGGACTGGATGGAGCAGGAACAGGATCGTGGAATTACAATAACCTCGGCTGCAACAACCTGTTATTGGAAAGACCACCATATTAATATTATCGATACTCCCGGACATGTAGATTTTACTGCAGAGGTTGAAAGATCATTAAGAGTTCTTGATGGTGCAATTGCTGTTTTCTGTGCAGTAGGGGGCGTTGAACCTCAATCGGAAACTGTGTGGCATCAGGCTGATCATTATAACATTCCGCGTATAGCATTTGTAAATAAGATGGATCGTCTTGGAGCAAATTTTTTTGAAGTAATTAAAGAGATTGAGGAGAAGTTACAGGCAAACCCACTTGTTTTATATCTTCCCATAGGTTCTGAGAATGATTTCACTGGTATTATTGATCTTATAAAAATGAAAGAGCTTCGTTTTGAAATTAATTCAAAAGGAAGTGAAATTATAGAATCTGAGATTTCTCCTGAATATGACGAAATTACTGATGAATGGCATGAGATACTCATTGATAAGATTTCTGCCCATTCTGAAGAAATAACAGACCTTTTTTTAGAAGGTAGTGACATACCTGAAAAACTTATTAAAGATACTATAAGAGTAAATACACTGAATAGAAATTTAATTCCTGTTTTCGTTGGTGCATCTCTAAAAAATATTGGTGTACAGCCCCTGCTGGATGGTGTTATCGATTTTCTTCCTTCCCCTTTTGAGGGTAATCCAATCATTGGACATAAAAAGAAAGATAATTCTGAAGTAACTGTATCTCACGATAAAAAGGGGCAGGCTCTTGCACTTGTCTTTAAGATACAAAGTGACAAAGAAGCAGGAGCTTTGAGTTTTATAAGGGTTTATTCAGGAACAGTAAAAAAAGGTTCAGCGATTTTAAATATCAACAAAAATAAGAGAGAACGAATTAACCGCCTCCTTAGAATGCATTCCAACAGACATGAGGCCATTGATGAGCTTCATGCAGGTGATATAGCTGTTGTTGTTGGATTCAAAGTTGCCCAGACAGGGGATACAATAGGATCAGAAGGTTACCAGGTGCTTCTTGAAGATATGAATTTTCCAGAACCTGTTATATCGGTAGCTATAGAACCAAAAACTATTTCTGATCAGGACAAGCTTTTAAAGGCTTTGGAATCCCTAAAAAGGGAAGATCCCACATTTACCGTAAAAGAAAATGAAGAAACCGGACAATTGATAATATCAGGAATGGGCGAGCTCCATCTGGATGTTCTTGTTAAGCGTGTAATAAGTGAATTCAAGGTAGAAGCAAATGTGGGGAAACCACAGGTTACTTACAGAGAATCAATTTCCACCAGGGCTGCACATACAGAAATTTTTCATAAACTTGTTGCCAACAAAGAAAATACTGCTGAAATTTCATTGAAAGTCGAACCTGCCGGTAAAGGTGCAGGAAATATCTTTATCTCTGAGGTATCTGAAAGCAAGCTCCCGAGGGAGTTTAAAGATGCAGCGGGAAGAGGTATTAAAAATGCCTTTGCTTCCGGAATTATGTATGGTTATCCTACTATCGATATAAAAGTAACCTTAACGGATGCTGTTTATGATCAGCAAACCTCCTCAGCTTTAGCATTTGAAGCAGCAGGTGCTCTTGGATTTGATGCAGCCTGTAGAAAAGCAGACCCGGTACTCCTTGAACCAATAATGAATGTGGATATATTGACACCAAAAGATTTTGTGGGAGAGGTAATCAGCCATATAACTACAAGAAAAGGATTAATTGGCAGCCTTGAAAGCAAACCCGCTGTTGAACATATACGAGCCGAAGTTCCACTTGTAAATATGTTCGGATACTCCACTGCCCTCCGAAGCCTGACTCAGGGACGAGGGACTTTTGCTATGGAATTCTCATATTTTGCCAAGAAAGAAGGTGGAATCTAACAGTGATCAGTGAGCAGTAAACAGTTATCAGATTAAAAGTATCAGTGATTTTTTATATCTGTTTACTGATAACTGATACCTGATAACTGTTTTTTGTTGACAACTCTAAATTCTGCTTTTATAGTTAGAAATC
>CBDVAD010000531.1:0-2643 GCA_965371875.1 uncultured bacterium | reverse complement strand
AATTGACAGGGTGATATTCAGACGTCACTTCATATATCAAGCTTAAACCCTTAATAACACCGCGTCAATAGATTCTTCGTGACATAATGGTGTATAAAAAAACACAAACAAATATTATATTACTCTAATATTCATTATATTGCACTTAACTAGGATTTTTCTTGACAACCGGTTCTACAGCTATTATTCTATTAATAAGAGGATTAGCTCTAGAAAAATCTACCGGCATATAAGATTCCAGTAAAGGAAAACAAATGTTTATTATTTTGTTGGAATCAGTCAGAAGAAGAGATTATTACAAACGGTTTTTCAAGACAGTTTTATTGCAGGCAGTTTTTATTTGCATCAGTATTCATTTCTGGTCGATTTCCAAAAGTAATCAAAAAAACCTCACGTTTATTCATAACAATCGTTTTTCTTTATCGGAGTATATTAATTTAGTATCCCCCTACTTTCTGTTCTCTTTATTGTTCCGCCAACCTGAGTTTATTAGAAAAAAATCTAATCATAACACAAAAAGGAAAGCAATAGAAAATGGAGTATCAATTTATTCGCGCCGAAGAACTGCATAAGTTCCTGGCAGATTTAGAAAATGAGTTTCTTGTCTATGCTCCTTTCCGGAAAGGAGACACTCAATATTTCAGAAAGCTTTCCATTGAAACCCAAAGAAGTGAAGAGAATCCTGATAGTGGTATGCTCCCTGGATTTAATATCGGAGGAGTTCGTTCACCGGAGCCACTTAAATCATTTTTCTTCAACGCAAGAAAACAGGTCGCAGAGAATTATGACGACAATTTACTGGCGGATAGGGAAAAGGCAATTTGCCTTGTAGGTGCAAAAGCCTGCGATCTCAGAGGTCTCAATATACTGGACAGCGTATTTTCAGAAGGAGATTACAAGGATCCGTATTATACACGGGAACGAAACCGGACTCTGATAATATCTGCCGATTGTACTGACGCTCTGGATGTGTGCTTTTGTCTTAGCCTTCACGGTAAACCATATCCTGAAAACGGTTTTGATCTCAATCTTTCTGATATAGGCGACGGTTATGTTGTAGAAGCAGGTTCAGATAGAGGCCGGGACCTCATAGAGAAGAGTTCCCTGTTTTCTCCTGCCCAAAAAGAGCAGAAAATGAGACGGGAAAATCAGAGAACAGCGGTATCGGAGAAAGTCCGCAGCAATATTATAGAGCACAGCATACCGGATTGGGACAATCTGGAAGGAGTTATTAGAAAGAACTATAAATCGGGATTATGGGAAGAGGAAGCAGTCACCTGTGTAGAGTGCGGAGCATGCAATACAATCTGCCCCACATGTCACTGTTTTCTCCTATATGACCAATTACTGGAAGATCGGTTGGGGAGGTTCCGAATCTGGGATTCATGCCTGATTAAGGATTTCGCCACGGTTGCGGGAGGAGCAAATCCAAGGGCGAAGTTATGGATGAGATTAAGAAACAGATTTGAAAAAAAATTCGATTTTTTTCCGGAAACGACTGGTAATTTTGCCTGTACCGGCTGCGGGCGATGTATTTCAGCCTGCCCGGGTAAGATCGATATCAGAAAAGTGCTGAGAAGGAATTTCGAAAATGTATCCTAGTAATAATCCGTACAGGTCGTTAAGGGCTGAAGTGCTTGAAGTAATAACTGAAACCAATACAATAAAGACGCTGACTTTGAAACCCGAAGAGAAAATTTCCTTCAAAACAGGACAATTTATAGAACTATCCGTGCCCGGTGTCGGGGAAGCTCCCTTTACCCCTTCATCTGAACCAACAATACAGGAAACCCTCCAGGTAAGTGTGATGAACGTCGGCAAAGTGACATCAAAAATACATTGTCTCGAACCAGGTGCGATAGTCGGACTGCGCGGTCCCTTTGGAAACGGTTACCCAATGGATGTTTTCAGAGACAGGGAAATCGTTGTAGCTGGTGGCGGCTGTGGTTTCGCCCCAATAAGGAGTCTGTTGTACGAACTTTTCAGCAGACAGGGGTGGTATAAAAAGCTTCTTTTCAGGGGAGGATGTCGTTCCTCCGGGGATATGCTTTATAAAGATGAAATCATGGGATGGTCTTCTAAATATGATATTGACGTGATCCTTACGGTGGATGTGGGGGATGACAGCTGGGATGGTCCGGTGGGTGTAGTGACGACTATTCTGGAAGATTTTGAGGTAGATATACCTGATGCCGTAGCCGTAGTATGCGGACCACCGATCATGATGAAATTTTCCATCCAGAAATTACTGGAGACGGGATTCAAGATGGAAAATATCTATGTCTCAATGGAAAAAAACATGTCCTGTGGGATGGGTAAGTGCGGACACTGCAGAATAGGTCCTTATTATGCATGTCAGGATGGTCCTGTTTTTCGGTTTGATAAAATCCATCATCTTCCCAACATTTGGGATTAGCGAGGTATGTCTATGTTCACAAGCGCTGAACAAATACATCACGGTAAATTAAGTACAAAAACAGAGGCAGGATCCGACTATAGACTGTTTATCGATCTGGACATCTGTGCCATGAACGAGTGCAGGATCTGCGATCTTAAATGCAGTTATTTTTATCACACGCAGAATAACGGGATACGTTCTATAGTGGAACTGGCGTCATACGCTCTGGTATGCAGGAAATGTGA
>CBDVAD010000530.1:0-2644 GCA_965371875.1 uncultured bacterium | reverse complement strand
TATATGAGGGGATTTGGCGGACAGGTAATAAACTCAAAAGGTGAAGTAACTGTCAACAGCAAACAATGTGTGGAATCTCTTGAATTCTTTGTTAAGATGTTTGACAACTGGTCACCTGCAGGTGCAATCGGCTACTGGTGGGATGACAGAGAAACATCATACAGGACAGGTCAGTCTGTTATGCAGGCTTCCTGGAGTATTGCAAGAGCAGGATATGAAGATGAAGCAATATCACTCGTTGCCGGAAAGACCGGAATGGCTGTTACACCAAGAGTTGCCGGTCAGGCTGCAGGTTATGGTGTCGGCGGATGGGGGGTTTCTATAAACGAAGATTCTTCTGATAAGAATGCTGAAATAGCCTGGGAATTTATTAAGTATATGACCAGCAAAGATGTACAGAAAGACTGGATGAGAAATGATGGTGCTCCAATTCGATATTCAACTCTTAAAGATTCTGAACTTAATAAGGAAATGCCATGGTTAGGCAATATTTTGACAGTTTTTGAAGAAGGTGATGGTAATTACAGACCAAGAGTTCCGGAATACAGTCAGATCCAGGATATTTTGGGTCTAAGAATAAATCAGGCAATTACCCATGAACTTGGAGTTAAAGAAGCACTTGATCTTGCAGCCGGAGAAATTAAAGCTCTCTACTAATTTTGTGCAATAGAAATGTAACTTATTCAGGCCGGATGCCAGGCATCCGGCCTTTTTCGGAGGTATGAATGACTTTAAGCGGTCTGCTGTCAATTGATAAAAAGAAAAGCACCCTCATGTGGTTTATTGTTCCCATATCAGTTTATATGGTTGTGTTTTTTCTATATCCGGTTGTCTATAATATTTTTATCGGTTTTTTTGATCTCAAACTCGGAAGGACACCGGTTTTTAATGGTATAGCAAACTATCGGGAAATGCTGGCTGATAGTCAGTTTCTGAACTCTCTGGTAACAACTTTGATTTTTGTATTTGCCGCTGTATCAGTGGAAGTACTCTTTGGTATGCTTATTGCCTTTCTTTTGAATCATGAAAACAGAATAATGGAGATAATACGCACATTTATACTTATCCCAACTGTTTTTACGCCACTGGTTGCCGGGTTGGTATGGAAGTCCCTGTATCATCCTGATCTGGGAATGATAACTTACTATATACGAAAGCTGGGAGTAGATATCGGCAGAGGTCTGATTGTTGAAAGGTCTCTGGCTCTTGGTGCTGTTATTGTTGTAGATGTATGGGAGTGGACCCCCCTTATGGTTATTATTATTCTGGCCGGTCTTAAAAGCCTTCCAACGGAACCCTATGAGGCAGCAAGGATAGACGGAGCAGGAGAAATTCCAATTTTCTTCAGAATAACACTACCTCTTCTGCGACCGACTCTTATGGTGGCGCTATTAATCAGATCTTTAGATGCCCTTAAGGTTTTTGATATTATCTGGGCAATTACAGGTGGAGGTCCCGGAACTTCTACAACAGTTGCCAACCTCCGTATATATGAAGTTGGGATAAGCCAGCTCCGAATTGGGTATGCAGCCGCACTTTCCAATGTTCTTCTGATTATAGGCGTGATAATTGGTGTATTTCTTATAAAATTTATCTACGAAAAAGAGGAGCTATAATATGCCTATAGTTGGTAGAAACGATACCCTTCAATCAACCATGAATATCTTCCGGATTATAGTGATCCTTATGATACTGGCCTTTATTGCCCTTCCGGTTATGTGGATTATTTCGACCTCTCTTTCACAGCGTATCGCCATGTTTAAGCTTCCTCCCAAACTATTTACAGCATTTATTACTGATAATTTTAAATATGTATTTACAGAGATGGCAGTAAATAGCTGGATCCTGAACAGTCTTATAATTTCAATTGGTACAATGGTTCTTTCGCTGATAATTGGTGTCCCTGCGGGGTATGCTTTTTCCAGAATCAATTTCAGAGGAAAGAAGGCTCTGCTGATTATGATACTTCTTACAAGAGCTTTGCCTACGATAGTACTTGTTATGCCTTTTAGAACAATAATGCTGAGTATTGGATTACTTGGAACCAGAACGGCAGTTATTCTTATTGATACTGTTTATAATGCCGCCTTTACCTTCTGGCTTATGAGCGGAATCTTCGAATCAATTCCCTCTGATCTCGAGGATGCCGGCCGGATTGACGGCTGTAATCCGGTCCAGGCATTTCTGTACATAGCTGTTCCCTTAAGTAAACCAGGTCTTGTAACTTCCGCTCTATTTGCATTTATTTTTTCCTGGAATGATTTTCTTTTTGCATTGACCCTTACTTCACCAGATACTACCACCCTCCCTCTCGGTATGCTTAGTACTTTTGGTATACTTCAGCAGGGATGGACTTATATGGCTGCGATGGGTGTTGTAGCAATATTTCCTGTTATCCTCTTATCTTTGATGCTTCAGAAGTATTATATAAGTGGCCTTACATTTGGCGGTGTAAAATAGTTTCCTCTGGCCTTTTAACTGGCTCCGTGTTATTATTTTAACATTAAAGCAGATGCGTCATGTTTCTGCTGCCAGAGGGAGAAACTATTATGCGTATAATTGATCTGATACTAAAGAAAAAAAGGGGAGAGGTTCTTTCCCGGGAAGAGATTAAATTTTTTATTGATGGATATGTGTCAGAAGA
>CBDVAD010000529.1:0-2656 GCA_965371875.1 uncultured bacterium | reverse complement strand
ACATTAATAGAACCCTTTGTTCCGGCGAGTGGAATCGATACCCTTCCAAAACTTTCATCTGCCATTTTCAGGCATTCAGGGCTTACTCCAAGCTCTTCTGAACCAATTATACAAATACCATTATCAGGAAACTTAAATTGATCCACAGGCTCACCATTTAACTCCAGAGCAAAAATATTCTTATTCTGCAGTAGGGGACGCAGATCTGCGTCCCCTACTTTTTCCCAGGGGATAATATCCGTACATCCCATGGAAGTTCTTAAAGCTCTTCTATGTGTTGGAGCGGCAGTTCCGGAAGATATTAGTATTTTACTAATTCCGAAGGATTCAGAAGATCTGAATATTGAACCGACATTAAATGGAGACCTGATATCATCAAGATATACCTCCAATGGGAGTGTCTGTCGTTTTTCTGATCTGTCTGCATAGGAAGGTACCAGATCCCAGTCTGCAGGTTCCTCATTGAGATGCGTAAGCAGTAAATGGCGGAGATGGTTGCACATTCTTAGAACTTCATCCTGATTATTAATAAGTTCAGATTTCAGGTTATCAATTATAATACGATCACTGGCTGTAAGTTCAGGAGACCCTGCAATAAAGGATATCAGATCATTCAAATAAACAGGATTTAATTTTTTCCCTGATCTAAGATCTAATTCAAATCCCTGTAATAAACGGACAGCCTTCCGTAATGCAGTCACTGTCGGAAGGCTTGCCAGCTTCCTGATTGTTATCATAGTGCGTCTTTAAGGAGTTTGTATATCTCTTCTACAGTTACTTTTGACGGCAGATATTCAATCATTGGGAGTTTATGTACTTGTTCTGCTACAGAAATTAAGTTTTCCTTTATTATTCCAAGTTCACTTAAACGGGCTGGAAGATTCTGAATTCCTATGGACAGCCGCAGGGACTCAATAACTCTGTCCGCTGCTGATACTACTGAAAGACCTGAAATATCTTCTCCTAATATTGGGGCCATTCGGGATATTTTCTCCGGGCATGTTTTTAGACCATATTCAAGAATATATGGAAATAAAATTGTGGCTGTTATTGCTCTGGATGCTCCAAACTGTCTGTTAATCTCTGCAGCACACGCAGTTCCAAGCCCTGTAGAACTGACTGTAAGACCCAGGGCTGTAGAAAATCCTGCTTTTGAGGCTTCCAGAAGGTTTTCAGGGTTTTCAGGATCTTCAAGAATAGAAGGAAGTAAGTTTACTATCATACTTATAGTTTTAAGGAATAACATATCTGAAATGAAATTGGATCGAATAGATAAATATCCTTCAACAGCTTCCAGGAAATCATCCATAAGTGTTGCAATCCTGTACTGTTTTGAAATATCCATAAACAGTGATGGATCAATAATTATTGCAGCAGGTGCTGAATTTTTTACAGAAACCACCTGAAGTAAACCATTTCGGGCATCAGGAACAATAAATTCAGAACTGAGCATAAATGGATTTCTGAATGTACCTGCAATTTCTATATATGGAAGAGGAGTAAGAAGAGGAGGAGAGTCGGACATAATATTGTAAAAATTCCCGGTATAACCGGCAGCAACGGCTACAGCTTTTGCTGCAGAAAGTGCTCGAATTCCTCCAAAACCCAGAATAACCTGGGCTCTGGAAGCCCTGGCAATTTCTGATGCTTTTTCAATAGAATGGGTTGTAGAGGATGATGTAATCTCTGCAAAAGTGATCAGGTCCAGATCACTTTTGCGAATTTCGTCTTTAATTTTCTTAAAGCTCTGGCTATCTGCCAGCTCTTTCTCTGTTACAATAAGTAAACGGTGGCCATATGACCCAATAACTTCTTTAAGTCGGTTTAAAGAACCGTAAGAGCAGTACACTTTAGAATGTGCATTAAAAATAAGATCTTCCATAACTAATACAATAACTGATAATCGAAAAAAATCCAATTTTTTTACTTAATAAACAAAAAAAAGCAGGAGTTTATTAACTCCTGCTGTAATGTATATAATTATTTATCAGGATAGACCAAACATATCCATTACTGAGTCTGCTACAGATTCAATAATTTTATTATCAATATATGAAGGGTCTTTTAGTTTTTCTCTTACTTCTTCAATTCTGTCCATTCTTACATCAGGTGATGCTTTAACAGTTTCTGCTGCATTGTATACTTCAGCCATGGCTTTAGCATCGCTGGATATTTGAATTGAGTCCTTACCGCCAGTACTTACAGGTTTTACAACCTTACTGGTTTTATTCTGCTTGGAAACAGGATCTACTGGACTTAAGCTATTTATGTTCATTACCAAACCCTTCCTTTCAATTAAACTATCGTCACCTGCTGTCTTTATATTAACTCTTTTTCCTCTCATAAACAAGTAAAGAAAACTCACCTTTTACTTTTTGTCGTTCTTCAAGTATTTCAAGTACTTCCTGTGCCGAACCTTCAATAAATTCTTCATAAATTTTGGTCATTTCTCTTCCAATAAGGAGAATTCTGTCTGGTTCTGCTTCTACAATATCTTTAACAAGTTTCACTATACGAAACGGAGATTCATAAAGTACAAAACTATCTTCCCTGGCAAGAAGTTCATTTACTCTTTTACGTCTTTTTCCCGGTTTTGGACTCAAAAATCCATCAAAAGTAACAGATTTACCTGAATTACCTGCAACACTCATAATTG
>CBDVAD010000528.1:0-2658 GCA_965371875.1 uncultured bacterium | reverse complement strand
TAGATGATGAAAAGATAATCCGTGATGGTATTTCAAAAGTTGTTGATTGGGAATCAATAGATCTTGAATTGCAAGGAGTTGTAGAAGATGCTTATGATGCCCTGGATGTTTTTGACGAAAATCCTCCTGATTTAGTTATTACAGACATTAAGATGCCGGGTTTAACCGGTCTGGATCTGATACGCATTGTTCGGGATAAAGGATTCGATACCCCTTTCATTATCCTATCAGGCTACAGCGATTTTGCCTTTGCTCAGAATGCAATCAGCTATGGAGTTAAACAATACCTTCTGAAACCGGTAAACCCTGAAAAGCTTGTCAATTCTCTTATTACAATCAGGGATGAATTAGGTGAAAGCAATAAAACCAGAAGGGCTGGTTTAAACTCTCTGTTCGAGGGAATCATTAAAGAAAGACAGCGGGAAAATAATCTTAACAAACTTTTATACAGAGATTTAGATCTGAAAGAAGAATTATTATGGCTGATAATAATTGATGGAAAATACCTTGATAATTTTTCTCTTACTGAAGATGAAAGCATTCAGGATTCTTCAAATCCGGTAAAACCCCGGATAGGAATTGAATTTAATGGGCAGTATCTTTTACTCTCTACTGTTCCCCTCTCATATAAGTCTGAGACACTCAGCCTTTATATGGAAACTATACCAGAGCTCTTGCACTGTTCAGATAATCTGCCGACAATAGCAGCCGGTACTCCCGGAACAATCGATAAACTCAGAAATCAATACCTGGAAGCAAAAGAAAAAATCATGATGTTTAAGTTTGGGAGGGAAATAATATCGGATGAACCATTACTTCAGGAAGATTTACAGCTGCGATTTCAGAGTTTATCAAGGTTTATCTCTGCGAAAGAGTTAATCCAATCAAAAGAGGTAATTGATGATATATTTAGTCTTTTTTTGCAGAATAACATTTCGGTTGAGAAGGCAGTAAAGGTTTTACTCTATCTTCTTCTCCAATTATACAATAGTTCCAATGCATATGATAACCTGGAGATCTTTGATAAAGGCGTGGCCATGCTTAAAAAGGAGAATCTTAATCTTCTTAAAGAGTCATTCTGCCAATATATTACTGAGATCATTCACTTGAATAGGGAGCAGGATTCTCTCAGTTCATTTCCGGAGCTTGTGGATCAGGCGCTTAAGGCAATAAATATACATTACAGGGATAATAAATTAGGCCTGCGCAATCTATGTACTAACCACGTTTTCTGTAATCCGGACTATCTGGGAAAGCTGTTTCACAAACATGTCGGTATGACTTTTCATAAATATCTTAATACCGTTCGCGTTAATTCGGTAAAGGCAACTATTATTACCGATCCATTTACTTCTATCTACAATGTAGCCATGGCCGTGGGATATGGGGATGACGCTCAATATTTAAGCAGGGTATTTAAAAAAGCTACCGGTATCAGTCCAAGTGAATACAGAGAACTTGTTCAAAAAGGTGTGCTTCAGTAGATTTTCTTCAAAATATTTTGAATTTCAAAGAGGAAACTATGACAAATAAAAAACTTATTATCTCACCGGAAACAAAATATTATTTCAGAAATCTGGAATCAACTCCCTGTAGGAACGTTATTACTATTTTTATAAGAGATATAAAAAAGGTCTTTGATGTAAAAGCCAATGTTGTCTACTCTTCAGAGGAAGCAGATGTTATTGTGCAGTATTATGAAACAGCTGATAATGAAAATATTGAACACGAACAGTTCAGTTATGATTTCGTGGAAGTAGAAAAAAAGAATAAACTGATGATCTCCGGCAGGGATGATCTTGGGATTATCTATGGTTTATTGCATTTGAGTAAAGTATATTTTGGAATAGATCCATTCTGGTTTTGGATGGACCAGGAGGTTGCTGTAAAGGAGAAGATAGCGATTCCAATGATTCCATATAAATCCCGTAAGCATTCCATTCGTTACAGGGGATGGTTTATCAATGATGAAGTGTGTTTAATTGGATGGACTAATGTTTATCCTCCGCCAAAAAAAGTCTGGTTTCCTGTATTTGAAGCAATTCTAAGGTGTAATGGTAATATGGTTCTTCCCGGAACAGATCTTCCAAAGGAGGGTGTTCATCTGCAGTTGGCCTCAGATATGGGTTTGTGGATAACACAACACCATTCTGAACCATTGGGAGCTGAGTTTTTCTTAAGGGCATATTCTGATCTGGAACCCAGTTTTTCTCAATATCCTGAGTTATATGAAGGGTTATGGAGAGAATCAATAAAAAAGAATAAGGATTCAAATATAATCTGGGTTCTGGGACATAGAGGACAGGGGGATCTCCCATTTTGGGAAAATGATCCTCAGTTTGATACTCCTGAAAGCCGTGGTAAAGTTATTAGTGAGGTTATAGCAAAGCAATACCAAATATTATGTGAGTATGTAGAGCGACCGGTATTTGCTACCTACCTTTATGGTGAAATCATGGAACTCTATGCTCAGAATCATATTCAATTTCCAAAAGATATAATAAAAATTTGGTCAGATAATGGTTATGGGAAAATGGTATCCAGAAGACAGGGAAATTGGAATCCAAGGATACCATCCGTTCCCTCTAAGGATAATGAAGGACCTCATGGAGCATACTATCATGTTACCTTTCATGATTTGCAGGCATCAAACCATTT
>CBDVAD010000527.1:0-2663 GCA_965371875.1 uncultured bacterium | reverse complement strand
ATTCCGGGTTTCTAAGATTGAACTATGAATTGGTTAATAGTGAGGTATCTGAACCCGTGGTTTTTACCTTGGTAAAAGAAAATAAAATAGTAGACATTGTCAAGACAGATAAATCATCCAATTTTGTTAACTTTCATATTATTGATTCAGGATTATTTGAAATATGGCTTGATCCTTTTTGGGGATTCAGAATTATAAGCTTGGAAATTGAAGAAAACTCCTACATTTCTACTACAAATGATAAGCGATTAAAATGGGTTACATATGGCTCTTCTATTACCATGAGCAAAGAAGCCGGTGATGGAGCAAACACATGGCCTGGAACTGCTGCCAGAAAATTGGATTTAAATGTGACGAGTCTGGGATTTGGCGGTCAGTGTCACATTGATCCCCTTATACCGGATATAATCATTGCTCAAAAACCTGATATCGTAACCTTGAAACTGGGAATAAACGTTTATGGTGGCAGTTCATTAAATTTAAGGACATTCCGCGTAGCAGTTATGGCATTGATTTACAGATTACGACAATACAAAACCGACCTTCCAATTGGTCTCATATCTCCAATATTCTCTCCCGGTAGGGAGGACACAAAAAATCTTGTAGGTATGACCTTGAAAGATTACCGATCTGAAGTTGAAGCAGCATATGAGATCTTTAAAAGGCGAGGTGATGATTTTCTGATCTATACTCATGGATATGAATTATTGGGACCGGATGAAACAGATTTATTGATTGATGGTTTACATCCAGGATTGGAAGGTTATCAAATGATGGGAAAACGGGCTGCAGAAAGTATTCTTCCAAAACTGTTAAAATTATGATTTGTCTAATCATAAAAATGTTTAGTTTATGTGAACAAAATTAAGGAACAACACTTAATTTGATATTCTGTTACAGATAATACATATTTATGATAAAGGATTGGAAAAAGCAGAGGAGTAATATAAAAAATGAATGAAAGACTGAATGTTTTATTGATTAATACAGATCACTGGCCTGCTTCTTTATTGGGTTCCGCCGGCCATAAAGTTGTAATGACTCCCACTCTTGATACATTGGCAGAGAATGGAGTCAGGTTTTCCAATGCCTATTCTGAATGCCCTGTCTGTATTCCCGTACTGACAATAAATTACCGCCAAAATCAAATTCAGTAATTGTATCCAAATTCTAACATGCCGATTCTATAATTATGCTTTTACTAAAAACCTTACTTCATCTACTTGAATTTATCCTCTTCTATCTCATTAATAGAAGATCGTTAATCCCTAAAATAGCTCTAATTTGGCAGGAGAATCAGAAATACAAAAGATATTTCAATGAGAAAAATATCAAATTAGTATGAGATAGCAGGCCTGAAATATCATGCTCTTAAGCTTATTGATCTTTGCACTATTAAATTGTTACTACGGGAACAAAGATAAGTGTTGCGACTGCTGCCAGTTTTATCATTTAGGGTAATCTCCATCTTTTATCGATTGCTCCAGCTTATTAAATCGTTCCATTGTATGACTGTAAAATATCTGCCAGCCCTCACACAATGTACTAAGAGTATCTGGTCTTGCCTCTGGACCTCTCATTTTTTGACAATCTCCATGGCAAAGTTTTAGCCACTTACAGCTAATACACTTTCTGTTTAAGTTACTCTTCTTTTCGCCAAAAACTATATAGACAGGAGCTGTTAATGCCTCTTCCCAGGATGTTATATCAATATTTCCTAATTGTAATTCTTTTTTTACAAAAAAATCACAAGGGAATATCCCCCCATCATATTCCACAACAAAGTATTGTCTGCAGTCTTTGTCCATGGTACATTCTGTGTATTGTCCCATTACCAGATAGTTAAGCACAGAATCGAAGTGGCGGATAGAAACCTTCCTTGTATCTTTTCTATACCAGATATCGAAAACTTCACAAAGGAATTCTCCCCACTGTTTACCAGTAATAGAATAATGGGTCAATTCTCCATTTTTGTCATATTCCACACATGGTATAAATTGCAGGAAGTTAAAGTTTTTTTCTTTGTAGTATTTGTACAACTCTTTTGGTTTACTAACATTTTCTGAGTTTACAAGGCATAAAATATTGAACTCTGCTTTTGCATTACGAAGATAATTTATCCCCTGCATAACTTTACTGTGGGTTGGTTTTCCGTCCATTGTAAGTCTGAATTTATTATGAATATCACTTGGTCCGTCCAGGCTTACTCCAAGCAGAAAGTTATGTTTTGCAAAAAAATCCGCCATAGGCTTATCAATAAGTGTTGCATTGGTCTGCAGACCATTGCTTATTCTTGCTCCCTGTGGAGCATACTTCTTTTGCAACTCAATGGCCTTTTTAAAAAAATCCAGACCCATAATAGTGGGCTCACCACCCTGCCAGCCAAAACTGTATTCAGGCAGGGGCAGTTTCATGTAGCTGGAGATCATTTTTTCCAGAGTCTCATAGGACATTGCAGGCTTGTCACCCTTTTTAAGATGATCTATATAGAAACAGTATTCACAGCGTATATTACAGGCTGCAGATGCGGGTTTTATTAGTAGTGAAAATGGTTTAATTTTTTTCATATAGTACTATTGTGTTTGGGAATAGATTTTATGTCAATTGCTTCAAAAATCATTAAACTCTTATAAATAAAATTTATAAATAGTCGTCCTATAGTT
>CBDVAD010000526.1:0-2664 GCA_965371875.1 uncultured bacterium | reverse complement strand
GTCTTTTGCATTGTGTTTTATCTTATTTATATTTATCTCTAACCCTGGCATTAGATTATTTTAAATCTTTTTAAAGCTGATTTTACTATTTTATCAATTAAGTCAGAACCACTCAGATTATCCGCCACAGCCATAAATCCTATATAACTATGAGGTTTTTGTTTGGGTGTACACATTAGACCTGCAAAACAGTTCCCTTCTAAAAGATAAGGACCTTCTTTTGTTAATATTGTATCAATACGAGCATAATCCTTAAAACCAATAGCCTGATAAGCATTTTTTGCCAGTTCTTTAATTTCGCTCATTTCTTCATTATTTAATCTGGCCGGACAATAAAAGCTATCATCATCAATTTCTTTTTTATCAAATGTCAAAAATTTTATATCTCCATTATAAGAAATTTCAAGCGGTGATAGTATCTCAATATTATTTTCATTGCCGATTACACCAAGAGTTATCTCTTTTCCCTGCAAGTACTTTTCAATTAAAACCGCCTGCCCTATTGTATTTAATCTTTTTTCAACACCTTTCACAAGTTGCTCATAGTTATTAATAATAGAGTTATCGTCAATTCCGGCACTTCCCCGGCCTGCAACCGGTTTAATAAATAACGGATAATCGAAAGGAGGATTGCTCTTAAATACGGAACAATCTTCTACTTTTTTTGCCACATAAAAAGGGGATGTTTGTAATCCTTCACTTTCCCATATTTTTTTTGATAATGATTTATCTGCTGAAACTGCAATTGCAGAAGTGTCCGATCCTACAAAAGGTATTTCCAATTCTTCAAGTATTGCAGCTTCTGCCATACTTGAGACATTAAATACTAAATCAACCTTATTATCCTTTAAATCTTTTATAAAAGATATTCCCCAGTTTATGGTGTAGACTTCATAGCCTGCATCGATTAATGCCTGTTTATGGTGAGCAACTTCTTTGTGTGTTTCGTCAACTACATTATTCTCACCGACAAATTTTTCCTGTATTTTAAAATTCCCCCTTTTTTTATTTAGCAAAGCAATTTTAAATTCTGCCATTATTAATACTTCTCTCTGTTGCAAAATACATTCTCTGTTTTGCCTGATATTATTTTATAATCAAGATAAATATATGCCCGATAGTATACAAACATACCGGATAAAAAACAATACGCCGCGTTGACACTCCAAGCTGGTCAGCAAAACTGTTGGGGATGGAGAAGAAGTGTAAAAACAGCTATCTTTCCAGAAATTTCCATGATAAAATTTTATTAGACCGGGGAATAAAAAATGGGAAAATATAACATAAAAATGAACAAAGGGCCCGATATCAGATTAAACTACTCTCCAAGCAGATGCGCTGCTGCCGGATCAAAATCAATATTGATCCAATCCCCTGGATTGAAGAAGCCTTCAACAACAGGGTTATGCGTAACAGCTGATATATTCTCCCTGCCAGCAACTTTAATGTCATATTCTACAGTTGGTCCAAGGTATACTATTTTCTCTACCTTTCCATGAAAAACAGCAGCTTTGTTTTTACTCCCGACGCTTACTGTCAGAGATTCGGGACGGATAACTGTTAAGACCTTATCACCAACAGAAAAATCTCCTGACGAACTACCTATTAGTTTAAAATTTTCCCCTATACGGACCTTATAGGACCCACCCTCAGTAATTTCCTCTACTACACTTTCAAGAAAATTTACCCTGCCTATAAAATCTGCTACAAATTTGTTTGCAGGATGGGAATAAATTTCGAAGGGTGTGCCTACCTGCATGAGACGACCTTCGTTCATGACAACAATTCTGTCAGAAACAATCATAGCCTCTGCCTGGTCATGGGTAACATAGATACTTGTTATCCCAAAGCTCTGCTGAATACGACGAATTTCAAACCTCATCTGGTCCCTGAGTTTAGCGTCCAAATTTGACAGAGGTTCATCGAACAGAAGAACTGAAGGTTTATTAATAATAGATCGTGCAAGTGCAACCCGCTGCTGCTGACCACCGGAAAGCTGATCAGGCCGCCTGTTGTAAAGATCAGTCAGGTTCATAATAGACATAATCTCTTCCACCTCTTTCTTAACAAGATCAGGTTTTACACCTTTCAGCTCCAGTCCGAATGCAATGTTCTGCCCTACAGAAAGATGCGGAAATATGGCATAACTCTGAAACACCATGGCTGTATCTCTTTTATTCGGGGGCAGATCATTTATCATTTTGCCGCCCAGCCACACTTCTCCTGTAGTTGGATTCTCGAAACCCGACACGATTCGGAGAGTTGTTGTTTTTCCACAACCCGAAGGACCCAGAAAACTGACCATCTCCCCCTCGTTTATCTCAAGATTTACATCTTCAACAGCTACAACTTCTTTCCTGGGATGATCAGGATCTTTAAATATTTTTGATACATTTACAAGTTTCAGACTCATGTGTCACCTCTAAAATTTCAAAGTTGTACCGCCGAAACGGCCGTACCTCAGGGTTAGAATAGATCGTATAATAAGAATTGCCGCCAGAATAATTAATACCAAAATTACACTGAAAGCTGCAGCAGCACCAAGACGTCCCGACTCTACCTGGGACATTATCTGTACTGTCATCAAGTTCCAGTTTGACGAAACAAGAAAAATTACTGCACTAATGGCAGCACTACAAAGCGGTGGTATCTCTAAAGAATCAT
>CBDVAD010000525.1:0-2674 GCA_965371875.1 uncultured bacterium | reverse complement strand
TGTAATAGTGATGTTTTTTATATTTGACAGGTATTGATTTGAACACCTATACTTCAGTTAATGTTAAATAAAGCAAATATTTTAATGGCCATTCTTTCCGGTGTGAAACCTCTGGATATTTCTGTTGTTAAAAAGGTGTTGGATAGTGTTGATATTAATAAATCACTTTTTTCTATAGTGAAAACAAGGAGATTATACTGATGGCTTTTGTTTTTTTTATCTTTCAGTGTTTGATAATTGTTGTTCTACTATATAATATTTTCCAACGAAGAAAGGTACAGAAGGCTCTTGCTTATAGCGATGCAAAATTGAAATCGAATAATTCACTATTACAGTCAATTATCAACAGTCCTCCGGATATCAATATTTTGTCTGTGGATAAGAACTACTGTTATACATTCTTCAACAACACCCATAGGGATGGTATGAAACGAGTTTGGGGCTGTGATATAGAGATAGGGCACAACCTTCTTGATTATCTGGAAGATACGTATCGTCCTTTTGTTGAAAATATATATAAACGTACTTTAAATGGTGAAACAATTTCTAAAACTACAGTGCTTACAAGATTGGATGGGTCTATCAGTCATCATATAAACTATTCCAGCCCAATTTGTAATGAAAAAAAAGAAATAGACGGACTTACTGTCTATGCAATTAATATTACTAAAAGGAAGATAGCCGAAGAGACAATTCAAAAATCTCTTAAAGAAAAAGAAATATTACTAAGGGAGATACATCATCGGGTAAAAAATAATCTTCAGATAATTTCCAGTATGCTGAATCTTCAGGAGGAAAAGATAAGGAATCCTCAGGATAAGATGCTTTTTCTTGAAAGTATAAACAGAATAAATTCTATGGCCCTGATTCATGAGCTTCTTTATAATTCTGAAGATTTAAGCAGTATTGATATGCAGATATATTTTACAGATCTTATCTCCAATATTAAAAGTACACTGGTTATATCCAGTAAACCAATTAATATTGTCTTTAACATTGAGGAGGTATGTCTTAATATAAATATTGCTGTTCCTCTGGGGCTGATTAGTAACGAATTGCTTACTAACAGCTTCAAACACGCTTTTAGCGGTATTGAGAATCCTGAAATTAAAATAACAATGCAGATAGAGAATGGCGATTCCATATATTTGAAAATTGAGGACAATGGAACCGGTTTTAAAACTACCCGTGATTTAGGAAAACCGGATACCCTTGGTTTTGAACTTATCAATGCCCTGACTCAGCAGATAAATGGAAGCTATGATGTAAATAAAAATAATGGAGGTCTTGAATTATTTTCCATATTCCATTGCCCGAAGATTGAGTCAGTCATGTTGTTGGAAATTGCAGTGTGAAAACAGATCCGGCTTCCGGGGATGAGTCTACTGAAACTGATCCGTTATGTGCCATAACCACAGCCTTAACAAGGCTCAGGCCAAGACCTGTTCCAGGAATAGATTTGACCTCAGGGCTTCTGTATAATCTGTCCCAAATAAAAGGTATACTCTCCTTTGTAATTCCAGAGCCATAATCCCTGATAACAATGGAGACCTGTTCAGCCTCTTCCGTCATACTGATTTCTATAGTGCTGTTGTCAGGAGAATATTTTACGGCATTATCAATAATATTTCCGATTGCCTGTTTGATCCTGACAGGATCGGCTTTAATTATACATGTCCGGGTTTGAAGTTTAATACTGATATTTCTCTCTTGTCCAATAAATTCGTACATCTCTCTTAGTGACTTTATTACCAAATCAAGATCCAGATTTTCTTTTTTTAGTTTTAGAGTTCCTGATTCAGCTTCTGAGATATCCATAATGGTATCGAGCATGGAAATGATTTTTTCTGATTGTTCAAGTGAAACAGCAAGCGCTTCTGCTGCTGCAATAAGATTTTCAGGATCTCTAAGTGCCTGTTCTGCATATCCGCGGAATATAGTCATTGGTGTCCTAAGGTCATGAGCAACTGTATCAAGGTTGCCCTTCATCTGAAAGATAAGAGTTTCTATCTGTTTCAGCATGGTATTAAACATTGAAATAACTTCTTCCAGATCATCCCTGATACCCCTTTGGGGAATACGTTTTGAAAAATCTCCGGTTGAAAGAATATTTTTCAATGCATAATTCAAACTGCGCAGGGGGGAAAGGAATCGTCCTGAAAAAAAAGCTCCCGCTCCAAAGCCGAGTAATACCAGGCTGAAGAGTAGAAAAATAAAATTTCGCTTATATAAATTTAAAAGCTGATCGCTTCTTGCTGTACTTATTCCTATCTGTAGAATATATTTTTCAGATAGCCAGACTGTGTAAACTTTTAAAACATTTTCTGAATTTTCTGTATTCAGAATCAGTGAATCTTCAAAATTATTGATTGGAAGATCTTCCAGTGACTCTATTGAATATTCAGCCCATGATTCGGGATAACGAAGGAAAAGGGTCGTATTTGTATTGTCAGCAATTCTTGCAAAGAAAGGGCGGTCTCCATAAAGGAATGATTCTTTTTCAATTTCAAGGATAACAAGGTCTATTCCCTCTGATTGAAATAACGCCCAGTAGTTTAATAATCTTCTATTTGTTTCCTCTTCCTCTGCCCCATTCATAGAGCTGTAAAGGAAGAAGAATGAAAAAGCAAAAAGTATGACCGAAGAGATTATAAATATCAGTGAGAAAACCAAT
>CBDVAD010000524.1:0-2676 GCA_965371875.1 uncultured bacterium | reverse complement strand
AGCTCTTCGACTAAACTATAAATTGTATCTGAAACTGAAATGGAGAACAGCATAGCAGGAAACAGCAGGAAAACAAGAATGAATTTTTTCATCTTTTCTCTCCCTAATAAATCACACTTAATAATATCCGATCAGGATATATATAAAACTGTTATAGATCTGATTAAAGTTTACTGATTTAGTAAGCTTATTCAACAATATAGCATGTATGGCAATATTTTAATACTTAAAAAAAAATCAAAACCTGATGATAATTTGTAACACATAGCTTCTGCCTATGTGTTTCATATAGTAAAGACACATTCAGGGAGAAAAAAATGAAGCATAAAGTAATAACAGTACTGCTGTTTGTCATAATGACCGGATTTTTATCTGCAGAAGTTTTCAGAATCGGCGGCATTGGCGCCATGGAATTGATGAATAATCCTATAAACGAAGAAAACCGACAGGTATTTGATGGTGATATAGATATTATCCCCGGATTATACTGGGAGGTAATTCTTGGGCAAATTGGTTTTGGAATGACATATCTGGTTGATTTTACCCACATTAATTCCGAACTGCCGGATCTTGAATACGAATGGTACTTTGACTGGATAGGCTCATGGGATTTCCGATACCACATTCTTGGGAACTTTGCCATTGACCCGTTTCTGGAATTCGGACTGGGAAGTGCCGGAAGAGTGGACATTTCTGATTATGAGGGCAATGATGATTTACGGGACCCCCTGCAGTTATCGTTGTTTACTCAAGGTGGAGGAGGTGTCGCCTTAAGACTGGATAACTTTCATATAGGGGGAAAGCTCCTATACAGGATTTCCAACAGCCCTGTACCGGCTACCCAGTTTGAAACATATCCGTTGAAAAACTTTCAGCTGGCCTTCTTCGGAGGGTTCAGTATCTGACCGAAAATAAGAGGCAGATAGATTTTACAACCGGTTTATCTGCCCTTTTCTGAATTTACAGGAACAGTATTTCTGGAAGATACAACAAGGCCCCATATCTCGCTGAAAAGAACACCTGCAAGTATTGTTGATCCTCCTAAAAGCTCTCGCCAGCCTATATATTCTTCGAGAAAGAGATAACCAAGAATAATAGCAATAACAGGTTCCAGAGCATAGATTATTACAGCACGAACAGGAGTAGTACCCTTCTGGTATCTGTTCATCAGATATATTGCCCCTACTGTTCCGGCAAGGACAAGATACAATAGAGCAATCAAAAGATTAATCGTCGGGATAAAGAGAGGAACTTCGAAAAAAGGTATAAATAGAGCAGAAAACAGAGCAACTACAAGAAACTGTACCCCTGTAAGAACTTCCACATCATAAATTCTTGTATATTTATCCAGAAGTACTACATTAAAAGCATACCCCAGTGCCACCATAACTGTTATAGAATCTCCCATATTCCATCCGGCTGCAGAAGGAGAAGTAAAAATCATCATACCTGCAAATGCTATTCCAAGGCCTATGAGGTTAACAGGATTAACCCTTTTTCGCAAGAGAAGAAACTGAAGGGGCGGCGTCATTAAGGCATAGCCATAGGAAATAAGACTCGATTTTGCAACAGTGGTCATTGTAAGTCCAACTGTAAGCATTCCATATCCTACAAACATGGAAAATCCAAGTATTAATCCTGCCTTTACCAATCCGGAAGTTAAGAGCTGCTGCCTTTTTATCATTATTGGAAGAAAAAATAAAAAGGCCAGAAAAAACCGGATTGTGACCATTAGAAGAGGGGAGATATCCCCCAGTCCTGCTTTTATAACAGGGAAGGTTCCACCCCAGATTAGTGTTACAAAAATTAATATTGCTTCGGTCTTAAACCGCTCTTTATTTTTCATGTAGTTTGGTGATATCAGAAAAGGGGTGTTGTGGCAATGGGGTGATATTATTGTCTCAATTATCTGGATATTCTTCATCCTCCATCCAATTCAAATGATTATTACTTATATATTGCCTGATTTTAATCAGTTCACTATTATTCCTAATAATACGTTCATAGTAATTTCTTTGCCAAAATTTTCCCAATTCATTCAATCCATTTTCTTCAATATATTTTAAATTTTCATTAACACACCTGGATTTGAATGCCCCGATAATAGAACCCAATGTTGCTGTAGGGGCGCCCCTTGCGGGTGCCCTCCCTGATGATGGACCTATTCTGATTGAATCTACATTTCCTGATATGGTTGTAACATCTTCATCCAGGTCATGAGTCACATATTGATCATTCCCGATTACCAGAATGCCGTGACAATGGTTCGGCATAATGACATATTCATCAAGAATTACATTTCTATAATGTACAGGTATTTCGTTCCATTGTTTATCCAGAATTTCTCCGATTCTTGTTAACTTGTAATTTAACGGATCAGGAGGAGTGACATCATTTTGGGTAAGATCAGATACATCACTTTGGGCAGGGGCAAGCCCGGCCCCAACATCAAGATTGGCAAAGAGGCATTCACGGCCTATAGAACACATTGTTACAAAATAGAACCCTTCTGATGAGTAATCATAGTCTTCTAAGCGGATTGATCGTCGATTGTGTTTGAATGAATCGTACTTTATCAATTAATATTCCTGAACAATTTTTAAATTAACAGTCAGGGCTTCCTCTTCCAGGATATTACCCTTACTGTACCATCTTTGTGAAACGAAGCATCCAATG
>CBDVAD010000523.1:0-2702 GCA_965371875.1 uncultured bacterium | reverse complement strand
AGGTTAAGATTGCTAATGATCTGTTTCTGGTTATTAAATCGGTGAGTCCCTCAGATCTTGGCAGCAATGTAAATCCCGGAAGTGAAATAACAGTTGTGTTCGACAGAGAACTCGATATGAACAGTGTCGTACCTGCCACCATGAGTATCTATGATGAGACTACTATCAGTGAAATAGGTTTTCAGTCAGCTGCATATAATAAAACAACAAATACTCTAACTATTGAACCAACTAATGCATATTTTGATGATGATGATAATTTCACTATTCGTATTTCCGGATTTAAGGGCAAAGATGGAAGTGAACTGCAGTCAGATTATATATGGTCTTTTAAAACAGGAATTGCTCCGGCCGGTTCTATAGTGGCTGTTGATAATGACGGGACTGCTGAGGCTGGGTTTACCAGTGGGGCATTAGTAGATGTTTCAGTGGTTTCTTTTAATGATTATGCAACTTCCTATTTTGTAAGCGAAACTGAGTCTGAATTAGCTGATCCTGCATTAATAAATGGAGCAGACTGGAAACTGGTCGCTAATAGTTTTCCGATAACAATAGCTGGTGCTGAAGGAACTGTACCATTATACTTTGTGTTCAAGGGGACACTGCCGGGTCCGATTATAGGGTACAGTAATGTTAAGTCGTATGATATTGTTCTGGATACGATAGCACCTATTGTTTACGCCGGCAGCGACAGGATTTCAAGACTTGAAATAACCCAGACAGGTTCGGTCACCGAACCCTATGTTTACTCCCATGCATGGACGGGTGATATAGGTTTAACCTTCGGCTCACCTTTATCTTATAGAACTACGATTAATTCGACGGACGGCGCCCGCACGGCCACGCTGACTGTAACTGACAAAGCCGGAAATACAGGGTCTGACAATATGGTATTTACAAAAGATACTAAAGCACCAGATCCTCCTGTTTATTCAGCAGGAACAGCTTCACCTACAACCAATACAACTCCAGAATGGGCATGGACTGGAGAATCCGGTGTTAGTAAAAATTTCTCTGTTTACTACGTTTCAACTCTTTTATATGGAGACGAGAAAATCGACAAAAGGGAGACTTATGTCGAAAAATTAACTTCTTTAAGCATATCGCCATCAATTTTTATAAGCGAAAAAGGAGATAGAGTTTTAATAGAAATGTACGTCCAGGAAAGGGATGAAGCCGGGAATTGGTCGGAATATTCACAACAGGATAAATTAGTTTTCAATTATCTCCCCTATAATACTCAAAAAGATGTTTCAACTATGCCAACTTTCGGATGGCCTGCTGTTGAGAAAGCGGGTTATACCCTTGAGTTTTTTGACGGTAAAACGTGGTCTTTTGTATGGAAGGGCACAGAACCGTCTTACACAGTGGAAAAAGAACCCTTATCGCCTGGAATTGAATATACATGGAGGGTGATAACACACTTGGAGAAAGATACAATTAGTGAGGCCTTCACTTTTACTACTGCCAAGTAAGTCTTAATATTTTAAATCTTTCAGCCCCTCAACATGAGGGGCTGTTTTTTTGTTAAAATTGCGAACCGAAAACTGCATTGTTGTATATATGACCATGATCTACCAAGGAATCTGCGATATTGTCCGATTAGATAGAATGGCAGAGGGTGTGGTGTAACGTGGTTGTTTATTCTCTGTTTATGATATTATTTCAAGATTGGTTTTATTCTTATACATAATTCTTAACATTCTCCATCCTGTCAATTTGGCAGGAATTAGAGGATGACAGGATGAAGTGTGGTGAATATCCTTTAATCTACAAATCCTAATCCAGACAAGTGAAAGTTACAATCCTATCCTGATCTCTGATTCTGCTCAGTTAACTTTAAATACAACCAAATAATATACCCTACTGACAAAATAAACAAAATGGATATAAGTGATAAAAAATGTATATCAAATTGTCTATATATACGAATATAAGCATTAAAATTGTTATATTTCATTGAAATAAAGAAATTCAGGTGATATTGTTACTTTATGGAATTGTGTATAAGCCAATAAATACCTGATAAAAAAAGACATATATGTTATAATAGTATAGTTAATAAATAAAAATAATTTTTGATTCGCATAATATAATGGGGGATAAAATGAATAAAATCAACTATTTGATCTTCGGCCTATTTTTTATCAAATTGCTGTAACACGATGTATAGAAGGATCACAAAGTAAAATTGGGCAAAGACCAGCAGTCATAAGTGAATTTAAAATAATAGAAGAGAAAGATATAAGCATTAAAGCATTGGGAGAGAAGAAACCTTCAGATTACTCACTCGAAGAATTAGAAAAATTACCTACAAATATCAGGATACGTTATTTGATAGTGGTACCTTCTGATATTACTTTAGAAGAACTAAAATCTCAATTAGCTCAAGTTATAATGGAAAAGTCTAATGCGAATCCTGATATTGATGAGATTTACGTAGGGGCTTGGGAAAGTGAGGAATCTTTTAAAGGAGGTAATCCTAATTTAGGTTATGCTGAATGGTCTCCTTACGGAGAGTGGTCAGTTATGACTCCAGAAATAGCAAGAAATAATAATAGAGATTCTTATAAAATTGTGTACCATATCGACGAGAAAGCTCTTGAAGCCCTTAAGAAAAGAACAACGGAAATTCTTTTTGGGTTAAGTGAAGAAACAAGGAAGGAGATTGTAAACGCATTAAGCTTACTACATAACAAGAG
>CBDVAD010000522.1:0-2727 GCA_965371875.1 uncultured bacterium | reverse complement strand
TGCCTGACTTTGATGAAGTAAGAATGGGTGTTACAGCACTAAAGGCCGATTATTATATGGATGCTGTTGACTTTGAGCTGGTTTGGATTCCAACTTTTACCCCTGCAATCGTGCCTCAAACAGGAACTATTTGGGAAGTAAATACCCCTCTATCAGTTAGTACTATAAATTTACCTGAGAATACATTGGATAACAGTGAGGTATTTGGAAAAATATCATATATGGGTTCAGCTATTGATATTGAGTTAATGGGTGGTTACATGTGGGATGATCTTCCTTCAGCATATTGGGATGGATCCGGCATTAGTGCTGATTATCATAGAGTTGCTATGGCTGGAGGTAGTTTCAGTACAGATATTTCCGGCTTCATTGTAAGAGGTGAGGGTGCTTACTATACTGGTAAAGATTTTACTGTAAAAACAGGTGCTGCTCCTGCTGATGTTTCTACTGTGGAGAAAGATTTTGTTAACTATATGGTTGGACTCGATTATTCAATAGCAGGATTTACTCTGGGTACACAATTTATACAGGAAATTGTACTTGATTATGATGCAACCATACTACTAAACGATGAATTTAAAAGCACAATGACCTTTGTTGTCGCAAAACCTTTTTTAAATGACACCCTCATGGTTGAGTTTTTCTCATATGTTGGACTTACAAATGAGGATGCACTCCTGCGACCTAAAGTAACATATGATCTTGCAGACGGTCTTGAATGGATTGTAGGTGCAGACATATTCCTTGGAGATTCAGGGGATTTCGGTCAGTACGATGATAACGACCTTGTTTATACAAAAGTAAAGTACAGTTTCTAATTGTCGTGACGTAGTATGTTTTGTCTGTAAAATTACATCTTTCATATGATCCCACTGATCCAAAAATCAGTGGGATTTTTAATATCTATCATAAATTATATAAATTCGTTCAATTAATTGTTTTATTAAGGGATTTGAATTATACTTAATACACGAATACACTTTTTGGAGTTATTAAAGTTAATGATGGATAAAGATTCAGAACTTAAATATTACAAAAAAAAACTTTCTGAAGCTGAAAAGCAGTTAAAAATTATTTGTGATTTTACTATGGACTCAGGATATTGGATCAATCAGGACAATATTCTTGTTTATCAGTCTCCATCTATAGAAATTATAACAGGTTATAAAGCTGAAGATTTTAAAAATAACCATCCGGATTTATTTACAAGTCTGATACATCCCGATGACCTGAAGTTATTTCATTCAGATTTTCTTGAAAATGAAGGTTTAGGTTCTGAAGCACCAAAAGTGTTCAGAATTATAAACAGAAAAGGTAAAATACGATGGCTGGAAACTCTGTCACAAAAAATTTATGATTTCGATGGAACTTATCTTGGTATTCGCGGCAGTACCAGAGATATTACTGATACAAAGCTAAAGGACCTTAAAATCGAAGAAAGTGAGGAAAGATACCGAAGAATTTCTGAAGTTATTTCAGATTGGGCCTATTCAATTCGCGTCCTTGAAGACGGCTCTGTTAAAGGAGAATGGGTTACAGAAGCCTATCAAAAGATAACCGGATATCATGTGAATGGTGTAATTCCGCCTGAGTATTGGATTAATATTATACACCCTGATGATAGAGAGATTATAGAAAAGAGACAGGACAGGCTTACTAAAAGGGGTCTGGTTAGTATTGATGAATATAGAATAATAAACAGTAGTGGTGAAACTATCTGGATTAAAGATTTTGGTTATCCTGTATTTGATCCAGACGGTAAGAGAGTAATACGTGTATTTGGTGCTGCTCAGGATATAACAAAACTAAAACTGTCTGAAGGTAAATTGAAACAATCCCTAAAAGAGAAAGAAGTTCTATTAAAAGAAATTCATCATAGAATCAAAAACAATTTATCTATGATTTCCGCTCTTATTCATATGCAGCTGGAAAATATCAGTGATAATAATGCTCGAAACATGCTGCATAAGCTTGAAAATCAGGTTTTTTCTATTGGAAAGATTCATGAAAAACTCTACATGAGTGATGATCTTTCTACAATTAACCTGCAACATTATGTTACGGAACTTATCATGTCAATTATGAACTCTTTCTCCCTGGAAGATATTGAAGTACAGATCAATATTAAAAATATTTTTTTAAGTTTGGATACTGCTCTTCCTATAGGATTGATAATAAATGAGTTGACAGTAAATGCCATCAAACATGGTTTTAACCAGGGAGATACAAATAGTCTGAAAGTGGAGATTAGTGAAGATACTTCAACATCTGATTATCTTTTATCTTTTTTTAACAGTTGCGGTCCTGTATCCGGATCTTTTAATTCGCATGAAAAAAAATCACTTGGAATGGAGCTTGTATCTTTACTTGTCCAGCAGATTGACGGTGATCTTCATATTAGTGATGCCAATGGTTTCCTTGTAGAAATAAAATTTCCTTCTTAGTTTAACAATTAACAGTATATCCAAAAACTCTAAATTATGTATATTTTAAACACATATTAATACCATAGTTGTATGGTGCTTTCTCTGTAATGGTATAAAATAACAGTAATTAAAACTTATTTTATAAAGTGAATTACAAAACAGGTAATAACAAAAAGTTTATTTTATTATTCAAAAGAAATGTCTATTAAGACAAAAGACATTTAAGAAAGTAAATTAAAAAAGTCTTTTCAAAAATCACAGTCCCAGATATAATACAAATTAATAAAGTAAATATAAAATA
>CBDVAD010000521.1:0-2730 GCA_965371875.1 uncultured bacterium | reverse complement strand
TACACTTAATAATAAAACCGAACTATTTTTCTCCGGAGAATCTCTTTTTGATTCACTTACCCGGGATCTGGGAAAGGCAGAAAAATCAATCCACATGGAATATTTTATTTTCAGGTCTGATACTATTGGGAATAAAATAGCAGAAATCCTTAAGAGAAAATCAAAAGAAGGTGTAGAGGTCAGGATTTTATTTGACGGTGTAGGTTGTTTTAATAAGATTTCAAGAAAGTTTAAAAGAAACCTTGCAGAAGCAGGCGTGATTGCAAAATACTTTCTTGATCCCACCAATGTTCTGGCAGGAAGATTACTTAATTACTGTAATCATAGAAAAATTGTAGTAATAGACGGAAAAATTGCCTACACCGGTGGGATGAATATCGGTGATGAGTATATTACGGGCGGGAGGAAGTTTGACAGCTGGCGTGATACCCAGGTCAGGCTGGAGGGTGAATCAGTAAATATGCTGCAGAGTATATTTTTGTCTGACTGGCGGAATTCCGGAGGGAAGGCCGTACAGAGTAATAATTATTTTCCCAACCCAGTGGGAACAGAAGAAAACCTGCCTATGCAGATAGTTGTCAGCGGACCTGATTCTGACTGGTATTCTCTTGAAAAACTTTACTTCAATATGATAATGAATGCCAACGGTGTAGTTTATGTCCAGACACCATATTTTATTCCAAACAGCAGTTTGCTGAATGCTCTTGAAACAGCCTCACTTTGCGGTGTTGAGGTAAATCTTATGATCACAGGAAATCCTGATAAGAAAATTCCCTTCTGGGTTGCGCACACCTATTTTGATTCCCTTCTGGCAGCAGGAGTAAATATTTTTCTTTATAAAAAGGGGTTTCTTCATTCAAAGGTTTTGATAGTAGATAGTACAATTTCAACTGTAGGCTCATGCAATATGGATATTCGCAGTTTTCATTTGAACTATGAAGTAAATGCAGTATATTACAATGAGAAAATAACAAAACAGCTGACGGATCAATTTATAATGGATCTTCAGTTTTGTGTTAAAATAAACGATACTGATCGTAAGAAACTTAATGTTTTAATAAGACTCAGGAATTCCTTATTTAGAATTATATCACCTGTACTATAGAGAGTAAAAAATGAAAAACAGCTATTTGTTCGCACTTGCGTTCTCTTTAATTGCATCTATTTTAATTCCCTGCCAGATCAGCAGCAGTGAAAACCCGGATATTATTCAGTATACAATGTTATCTGATGGTAAGATTATGGGTATTACCGTGTCTATGGGATTTATTCTGTCCATGGATAATGGAAAAACATGGGTTCAGAGGAATAATGGCCTTCCATTAAAAATTGTTTATCCATTCAGCGGGAATGAATATAGAAGACTTACCTCCCTTTATGTAGATCCTTTAAACCCTGACAGAATAGCTATTACAGATTCCTCATCTCTGTTTCTAAGCCTGGATGGAGGTTGGAACTGGGAACATATTGAAACAGGCGGACCAGTGAAAAGGTCGAATTATTTTACCTCTGTAAGTCTTGATCCCGGAAATGAGGAAAGAATAATTCTGGGCACATCTTTTAACGGTATTTTTGAGACCCAAAACAGAGGTGGTCTTTGGGAGAAAATTTCTATTGATCTTAAACCTCTTTATAAAGGAGCTGGTTTTTACGAAGAAATTTCAGCACTTTGTATTGATCCTTATGATAATAATAAGCTTTATGTTTCAGCTGGATTTTCATGTGGTGTTTTTAGCGGGAGCTACTCGGATAGTAGTTTAAATCAGCTTGTAATTCCGGCTGCTATCTCTTCAGGATCTATTAAAGGTATTGATGTTAGAGAAAAAGGCCTTGGAATCTACTCTGATGATATCTTCTACTACAGTGAGTATGGAAATGATTTGTGGAAAAGTATTACACCCTTATTTACTGCTGACCGGAATCCGGACAGGCCTGAAGATTTAGGGAGAAATTCAAATTCTGCTGATATGAAAGGTATTTACGTTAATTCTTTTCATGGGTCTGGAAACGAACTGGATAAGCATCTTGCTTTTATGAAAAAACATGGACTTAATTCGATGGTTGTTGATATGAAGGATGACGAGGGCAAAATAACCTACGATACATCCCTGACACTTCCTTCGGAGCTTGGTGCAGTAAGGAATAGATTTGATCTTAAATTACTTCTGAAAAAAGCTAAGGAGAATGATATTCATGTAATCGGAAGGATAGTTGTTTTTAAAGATCCCATGCTCTACCGTTATTTGGAGGGTACCTATGCAATTTGGGATTTTAAAAAGGATTCTCCCTGGGGGAATTTGATAAAAAGAACTGACGATGAAACAGGAGAGGAAAGCTGGGTCCAGTACGAACATTGGGTGGATCCATTTTCTGAGTTTGTATGGAGATACAATATTGCTATAGCAGAGGAGCTGCAGAGTCTAGGACTTGATGAGATCCAGTTCGATTATATACGTTTCCCCTCGGATGGAGATCTGAGTACGGCACTGTACAGAAATAAAAGGCCTGGAATGACAAAAATCGATGCTTTGGAATCATTTATGAGGATTGCAAGAGAGAAGATATTTATTCCTATAAGCACTGATCTTTACGGGTTTAACTCCTGGTATCGTATGGGTAACTGGATAGGCCAGAATATAGAGATGCTTGCAGACTATGTGGACGTTATTTCCCCGATGTATTATCCGTCACATTTTCCCTCTTCCTTCCTGTCTGATATGGAATATCTCG
>CBDVAD010000520.1:0-2732 GCA_965371875.1 uncultured bacterium | reverse complement strand
TGCTTTTCCCCTTAAATAACCTTTGAAAAAAAGATCTAATATCATGTAATACTGCAGTACGGATAAACCCATCCGGCATGAACATCATCATTACTACCAGAACAATACCAAAAACAGCATCATCAAAATGACCAAAAACTCCCCGAAGGGAAAGAAAATTAAGAACCAGTCCCATTACAAGGACTCCCCATATATTAGCCATTCCTCCAACAGCAACAATCGCCACATAACGGACAGATTTAATTACCCCTGCTTCTGAAGGACCAATTCCTCCATTGTAGTGAGTCATAAAAAATCCGGCCACTGCAGCAAAAACAGCGCCAATAACAAAGATAATAACTTTATACCGGGATGTATCAACTCCCATGGCATCTGCGGCTTCTTCACTTCCATGAAGTGATCGAAGAGCCCTTCCCACCCGGGAGTTTATCAGATTAATCATCAGCAGAATCCCTAAAATTACAACCGCCCATGCAATATAATAATTGCTTATTCGGGATGTAAAATCACCGCTCAGCTCTAAACCGGGAAAGATGGTAAATGCCGGCACATTGGAAAGGCCGTCAGCTTCACCGAATATACCTGTACCTAAGACAATTCGGTATATAATAATACCAAAGCCCATGGTTGCCATTGCAAGATAATGTCCTTTTAATTTTAGAACAGGAACTCCAAGAACATATGCCGTAACCCCGGCAATCAGGATTGCCGCAATAAATGAAATCCATGGGGAAAGATAAATAACAGTATCCCCGTAAAGTGTTTCTTTAGTGATCAACAACCCTAGAGAATCCAGTAATTCAAACAGACCTGTTCCAGCCTGCCCTGAGAAATCAAGAGTAGTCAGATAAGCTGTTGTGTATCCTCCAATAGCAAAAAAACCAGCCTGGCCAAGAGAAATTTGACCGGCATACCCCATTACCATACAAAGCCCGACTGCAACAAGAACATAGTATGCAGACATAGTCAACTGAGTAAGCAGATATCCTTTCCCCGTAAGGAAAGTCAAAACCTGAATAAGAATTACAGCTGCAGCCAGAATAAAAACAGGATGATAACGCTTCATTTAAAAGTCCTTAAGGGAAGAAGCCTGCCGGGAACCGAACAGTCCACTGGGCTTCGCAACAAGAATAAAAAGTAATATTATAACTGATATAACATCCTTATAGGCCATAGGAAGAATACTTATACTAAATGATTCTATAAGCCCCAGGAGAAGACCGGCTGCTACTGCAGCAATAGGATTTCCAAGGCCTCCCAGAATAGCAACTATAAAACCTTTAATAGCAAGATCTGTCCCCATGGCATAATGAGTCTGGGTCAGAGGAGAAACTACACAACCCCCAAGAGCTCCAATTCCGGCTGACAGTACAAAAGAAAGATTGATCATTGTATCAGTACGTATACCGCAAAGCCTGGCAGCCCGGGAATTCTCTGAACATGCCCGCATTGCCTTCCCTGTCAGGGTAAATTTGAAGAAAAGAAATAACCCCACTACAATAATGGATGTAACACCCAGGACCCACAGAACCTGAGGAGATATCCGGGCACCTAAAATGTTAATCGAGGATATCTCGCTGCCTGTGAAAAAGCGCAGGGCACGGATCTGTTCATCCCATACATACAGTGCTGCTTCCCGAAGAAGTATGGATATTCCTATTGTAACAACAATCATACCAAGAACAGAGCTTTTACGCATTCTCCGAATAAATACAATTTCAATAATACCGCCTATTGCTGCGGTAATCAGAACTGCAAGGGCTATAGCCGGAAGCAATGACATAAACCGGGATAAGGTGAAAGAGATCATCCCCCCAAGCATGACAAATTCACCCTGGGCAAAGTTAATAATACCTGTAGTGTTATAGATAATATTGTATCCGATAGCTACAAAGGCATATATACTGCCTACTGTAATACCGGCAAAGATATACTGAAGAACTTGTTCGGCACTCATTCTTTCCCTTTTTAAAATTAAGGTTATTTTGACTAAGGACTGTCAGTATATTCCAACAGCCCTCAGTCTATTCAGCTTCAGTTTATCTTATCTATTGAAGAAGATCAAACTGACCATTTCTAACAGTCAGCATTTCCAGGGAATCCATTCCGAGACCATTATGATCAGAAGCTGAAAAAGTAAAAACTCCTCCTGTTCCAGGGAATCCGGAAATAGATTCCAGTGCATCCCGGATATCTGTTCTGTCCAGACTATCGGCCTTCTTAATAGCTTCAATAACCAGCATTATAGAATCATAGGCATGACCACCGAAAGTACTGACATCTTCACCATATTTTGATTCATAGGCAGTTTTATAGGCCACCAGGTTTTCTTTCTGAGGATGTCCATCAGGTAGTTTTTCAGCAATCAGCAAACGGCCAGCTGGAAAAATTATCCCTTCAGCTGCTGCTCCGGCCGCTTCAACATACTTTATATTTCCAAAACCATGACTCTGAAAAAGAGGTACATCCATTCCAAGCTGTTTCATATTCTTAGGTACAATAGACTGGGCAGGTACGATTGACCAGTTTACAACAGCTTCCACGTTCTTTGCCTTCAGTTTGGTAAGAAGGGCGGTAAGATCAGTAGCAGCTCTGTCATAAGTTTCGGCGATTACAACCTCGATACCAAATTCAGGTGCATATTTTTCCAGTTGTCCTTTTCCTGCATTTCCAAATCCGGAATTTGCTGCTACAACACCTATTCTTTTTATACCCATGGACTGCATAGTTGA
>CBDVAD010000519.1:0-2738 GCA_965371875.1 uncultured bacterium | reverse complement strand
ATCTGACATCCAGACCCAGGACTTTTCATAAATATCTACAAAATCCTGATCATAAAAATGAACAGAAGGGAATCCCTTTTTTACCACTATATCTTCCTTGCTTCAGCATACCAGTATAATCTATACAAATAAATCCCTTTCTATTTGGTGAGAACATACCTAAGTCACTATTTGATAGATTTGAGATTAAAATATACTACAGATATAGTCTGGAGTCAATTTTATTTTTTCCTGTTGGTTTTGTCAATACGTATATAACACTCAGGTGGTGTAGGGGCAGCCACCCAGGGAACCCAAAGGGTTTCCTGGGTGACTGCCCCTACGGTGTTGATACTCACAAAGGTTGTGTCCACCATGGGAGGGTACCCGCAAGGGGCACCCCTACAATCTGTTATTTTATCATTGCCTTTACATTTGCCAATACTTCACCCATGTTTGTCAGGTCCACTGGCAGTATAACCTTGCTGTTACTCTCTGCTATTCCATTGAGCTGCTGGATATAGCTTTCTGATATTCTTAAAACAGCAGCCTCTTCACCTCCGACATCTTCCAGGGCCCCGGCGATTTTCCGGATACTTCCTGCAGTTGCTTTAGCCACAGATCTTATTTCCTGGGCTCTTCCTTCTGCAACATTGATCATCCTTTCTTTTTCACCTTCACTGATGTTTATTACTTCTTCCATAACTGCCTGGGAACGGTTGATTTTAGACTCCATTTCTCCAAGGCTTCTTGCTATATCAGCTCTCCTTTCCCGTTCTGCCTTCATCTGGACTTCCATTGCTCCCAGTATTGCATTGGGGACTTGAATATTTTGAATTTCGTATCTGGATACTTTTACTCCCCATGGATCTGAGGCAGCATCAACACTCTGTACTACAGAGCCGTTTATCTGGTCTCTTTCTTCAAAGGTTTTATCCAGTTCCAGTTTTCCAATAACTGATCTCATTGTTGTTTGTGCCAGCTGTATTGTTGCAAACTCATAATCAGTGATACCGTAGCTGGCCTTTACAGGATCAACAACCTGAATGTATAAGACTCCATCTACTTTTACCTTTACGTTATCCTGGGTGTAACAATCCTGGGGATCAACATTTCTAGCGATTTCCTTAAGATTGTGTTTGTATCGAACCTTTTCCAGGAAAGGTATTAAGACATGCAGACCTGCGTTTAGAGTTCTTGAATACTTTCCCAGCCGCTCTACAACAAGTGCTGTTCTTGCAGGAACAATTCTAATGCTTCTTATTAATGAAATTACTACAATTAAACCAAAAATTCCTGTTAAAATATATAGGGGTAAAAAGGGGTTCATGCATTACCTCCTTTGCTGCCGGATGAAAGAGCAGGCAGAACTGTGTCGACTATGCCTTTCAAATTTGCTATTTCCAATGGAAGGACAGATGTTTCTGCTCCTTTTAGTATTTCTCCAAATTGTTCAACGTACTGTTCAGCCAGCCTTACAGACATAGCTGTACGTCCCTTTGGCAACTGGAGTGCAGCTGCAATGTCTTTCAGTCCTTCTGCTGTTGCCTCAGCAACTATTTCAATTGCCTTTGACTTGCCTTCCGAAACATTAAACATTTTCTGTCTTTCACCCTTACTGATATTAATGGCTTCTTCTCTTTGACCTCTTGAAATATTGATACGGGATTCTTTTTCCCCTTCACTTGCGAGTATTTCGGCTCTTTTTTCCCGTTCTGCTCTCATCTGCTGTTCCATGGCCTGTTCAATTGTTGGTGTTGGATATATGTCTTTGATCTCATACCTGGTAACTTTTATTCCCCAGGGATCTGAAGCTTCATCTACTGACTTGACTACATTATCGTTGACCTCATCTCTTTCTGAAAATGCACGGTCCAGTTCAAGCTTTCCAATTTCCGATCTCATAGTAGTTTTTGCCAGTTGGGCCGTAGCGTACATGTAATTCTCAATACCATAACTTGCTTTTATAGGATCCACCACTTTTAAATATAGAACACCATCTACAGTTACCTGTACATTATCGCTTGTTATACAAACCTGTGGCTCGACATCTTTGGTTATTTCTTTTAAAGAATGCTTGTAAGCCACTTTTTGTACGAATGGAATTACTAAATGCAATCCAGGACCTAATGTTTTGCTGTACTTACCAAACTGCTCAATGACAAAACTTTGCTGTTCAGGAACTATCTTTATTAGTTTAAAGAAAATTACAATAACAACAAAGGCCAGCAGGTAAATTGAAAAAATACTACCCATCTTTTTCTCCTTCTTCTTCCAAATATTTATTATTGTCTTCAAGAATAGCTCTTGAGACTATGAATGTAAGATTTTCTTCTTTTACTATATCCACAGTTGCTCCGGGATCAAAGCTCTCAGTATAGCTTATTGCCTTCCAGCTCGTCCCCTGATACCTTACTCTTCCGGGTTTATCAGGAGAAATAGCTTCTATAACCTTAGCTGTATGACCTACATCACTGTCAATTTCTTTGTTAAGTATGGTGCCTCTAAAAATTTTGGCAAACTTTTTTCTAAAGAAAGTGAAGGACAATATTGATGAGAGGATCCATATAATACCCTGTAATGCAAAATTGCCGGACAGCCCTGGTATTATTCCGGAAAGAATACCGGTTACAATTGCACCCGTTCCGAAAAAAAATATTGTAAATCCCGGAATAATCATCTCGGATGCAATTAACAGCAGGCCTAGAAGTGTCCAGAGAAATGGGGGGCTTAGGAACATAACACTACCTCACAAATTT
>CBDVAD010000518.1:0-2739 GCA_965371875.1 uncultured bacterium | reverse complement strand
AAGCTCTTTTTTTACATTTTCCATGGACATTCCAAGAACAATATCGCCGAATCGATTGGGAACATCTAAAACAGTTTCCTGTGCAGAGATCAAAAAACTGTTCAGAAGGATGAGCAGTACTGTTAAACGAAATATCTTCAAAAATTTGATCTCCTTAAATTAGATTTATAGAGCTATTGGGAAAGGGCAAGACTTAATGCTGTCGTAAGTTTAAGAATATCCTCGTTCCCCTTTCTTACCCTTCCGGACATTGTGGATGCTATACGCTGAAGAACTTTAACACCCTGCTCCGGAAAATTGTTACAGAATTCAGTAAAACTGGCCCTTGTAATTTCATAGAGAGTACAGTCCATAGATGCTGTAATTGTTGCACTCCGGGGTTCATCCTGAAACATTGCCATATCCCCAAAAAAGGATACATGTTCCGCCTTTAACTTCACCATAGATTTCTCTGCCTTGCCAAATCCCTTTTTACCGATTTTAAGTGTTAAATTCTTACTGACTTTAACCTCTCCATCTACAAAAAAGTACATGGTGCTGCCGACCTCTCCTTCGGTCATTATAATATCATCTGCAGGTATTTCAATTATTTTTGATATTGCAAGTATGTGTTCAAGCTCTTTATCAGTCAGATCCGAAAGTATGGCAACCTTCTTCAACGCATCTACACCCTTTTTTCCGATTTTTTTCTTTGCCATATATTCCTCTCTACACCTTCAGCTCTGTGCCCAGTATAAATAGTGAATCGGTGTCCTTAATATTGTAATCAGGGGAAGGACTGATCAATATATCAAGTCCCTGCTCCTGCTCCTCACCAATATCTATTTCAGCTTCCATGAATTTACGCTTAATAAAAGCATCTATACTCGATGAATCATCTGAGAGCATATCATCAAGGCTCATCTTTTTTTCTTCTGACATTATTCCAATGGCTATACCTCTGTTATTTTTAAGAAAGTATTCTGAAAGTTCCATAAATGTCTTTCCCACAAAACTCCCTGGTATAGATACCTGATGAATTGACTTTTCAGATTCTACAGTAAGCATCTCCTTTACAAAACGGGGAATACCCTGGGAAACTGATGCATTTGAAAGAAGAAAACCGGAAAATTCTCCATTAACAATAATAGAGTCCACATTTGCTCTCTGAAGATGTCCTTCATTTTCTCTCTTTAGAACTTCAGCACATGTAATAATTTCAGAATTAAGAGATTTTATTGCAAGCACACCAAGTATGGTTCTTTCATCTGCATTATCCAGGGTATTGTTTCCTGATGTATCAGGAATAAAAATAGCTGCTTTAGCATTGGCAGCTGAGGCCCGACCTTGAATTTTCTCACTGGAAAAATCACCTTTTACAAATTTTATATCAAGTTCTGAATGCTTTACTTTAAGCATCTGAAACTCTTCTGCATCCATCTCGTTAATAAGACAAAGAGTTGTTTTCCGATCTTTGGATAAAGATGAAAAACTTTCTATTATTCCAATAGCATTCCTGTTCCATCCACATATTATTGTATGATTTTTAAGATTTACTTCCTGCAAACCTCTACCCTCCTGAATCTTTCTGTTAACAAATATACTGGCAATTGTACCGGAAAAAATAGAGGTCAGTACTATGCCTCCGAACATCATCATAACCGCAACCAGTCTGCCTGAATTTGATACAGGAGCCATGTCGCCATACCCCACTGTTGTAATTGTTACGGCTCCCCACCATAGAGAGTCCAACAACCGGGAAAACTCTCCATTAGTCCTGGACTCTATAAGATAGACAAGTCCGCCTCCAATAAAAATAACAATTAAAACTGCCAGTATTATCTTAGGGAGATTTTCATTACTAAAATCTTTATATAAAGAGCTAATCCCTTTTAACACTTTTAAGACAGGGTTCAGTCCCGCTCTTTTTTCACTGTTTTTCTTTTTGGCCATATTAAAGCTGTACACACTCCCTCTAACTCTATCGGCAGATACTGTAAATATGATGAGATAGAAGCAATTCTTATTTTGATTTTTATTGATGATAAAGCTAGCCAAAATATCAAAAAAATGAGAAATGCCAAAAACAATTGGCCTGATAGGAAGCCGGTTTGTAGCGAAACCTTTAATTTATAAGAATGCATATGCAACCAGCAGAGAAGGTTTCTGCGGGAACCGGTCTGGGCAATTGGATCAATTATACCATAATTAGAATTACTGATGAGGCAGGAAAATCTATTGATTTTTCCAATAAATAGGGTAATACTTTTAGAATGAAAAGAATAAATAGTTTTATCCTGATATTTATAGTTGCTGCTGCAGTTTTTTTTGGAACAAGCTGTATGACATCAAAGGGAAGTCTGTTCAGTGATGTTGTTTCGTCAGATACTGAAGATATTGAAGAACAGGAAGAAGATCCCGGACTTACTATTAGAACATCTCCCCTCTGGTGTGATGTATATATTAGTGACAGCTATACAGGGATATCTCCTGTTACAGAACTTCTGTCATCAGGAAACTATAGAATTACTGTAGAAAAAGAGGGTTACTACACCGCAACAGAATGGGTCAGCTACACCGAAGGTGACAGTGTTGAAATATATATAGATCTTGAACCAATTATCGGATTCCTTAAAATAAACACAGAGCACCAAAAAATAAAAATTTCTACAGGATGGGATAAACTTGATAGTGGCATGAATGAACTTCAAATAGGAAGGCATCTTATAGAAGCAGAACTGTTCGGCTACGAATCCCTGG
>CBDVAD010000517.1:0-2739 GCA_965371875.1 uncultured bacterium | reverse complement strand
ATTGCATTCTTGTATGCCATAAAGTGTTTAAAACTGTTTACACCATATTCTTTAACCAATGTCTCCATATCATTATAGACACTTTCATCCCACCAGGTTACTGCTACATGAAAAGAATAATCTGTTGCCGCCTTTTCAGCCCATCCTCTCCATTTTTTATACGCATCTATCAGATTCTCTTTCGGACTTGGTATAACAAAATCAATTATCATAGTAGTTCCACCTGCAGCGCCAGCAGATGTCCCGGTAAAAAAGTCCTCACTGGCTACTGTACCCATAAAGGGCAGTTCCATATGGGTGTGAGGGTCGATTCCTCCCGGCATCACATACTGCCCGGATGCATCGATCACTTTTGCAGCAGTAACATCCAGATTTTTCCCAATTTCTTTGATAATTCCATCTTCACATAAAACATCAGCATCATAGCTTTCTTCAGCAGTTACAATAGTTCCATTTTTTATTAATACAGACATATTTGCCCCTCCATACGTATATATGATAAGATAAGTCATATATATGGTCAAGAATATAGATCACTTTTTTCTTAACTTTGACATATATACCTGACTATGCCTTTCTGCAGATTCTTCCTGTCCAAACCAGTATGAATGATTATGCCGGGAATTCTCTTCCTCAATCCTGACCCGATTCATTTTTTCCCTGAACTGTTCATATAAAACTTTAGATCAGGTTGATCTCCAGTGTATCAACAATCATATTTTGTTTACGCCCTGGAAGTATCAAGTCAGGAGAAAATGAAAACTGAAGAGTATGCAGACCTGCATTATGTACTGCAAGATTTCCAAGAACATATAGATATCCCTGTTTTTCATTCAGGCGGGAACTAATTATATCTGTCTCAAAATAAACAGGTAGTTTAACCAGGAAATAACACTTTCTTCCGGTTTTTACATCTAAAATAAATTTAACAGCTATTAATGTGTGGAATGGAAGAAACTATTCTGCAAACTCCAGCAGCTCCATCAACTCCTTCACTGCTTCTTCTTTCTGAGCTACTTTTGTCTTTCGTACAGCCTTGCGGATAATTGTTTCCCACTGTTTTTCGGGTTGGTCTACTCTCATTTCAACAAATTTCATAAGAATATCTTCATTTTCTGATATTCCGTATACTTTCCGGGCATCAAAAAACATTAAATCGTGAAGTTGATTTATATAATCACCAACAGAAAGAGACTCTCTATTCAGCTTATTCTGGATATACTCATCTTTCTTCCTGGCTCTTCTTAGCTCTCTGTCACTTCTGGCAATATCTGTACTTTTCATATCCAGCACCTCCACTCGGACGGGAAGTCTACACTGTTTTAAGGGAAAAAATCAAGGGGATGAGCAGTAAGGACGCGATAAATCGCGTCTCTACTGCCTATTTTTCCAGTATAGCTCCATAATTAAACTGAGTCTGCTCCTCTGTTCTATCAGTAGCAGGGGGCGGTGGAGGACTGATTCTATCAATTTCGATTTTTATCTCGTCATCCATCTCTATATTTACAGATTCCAGAGATGGAGTAAGCTGAGCTGAATTTCCTGCGCCAATAATTGGTGCTGTCACTGAAGGATGAGATGCTGCCCAGGCTACAGCTAAAGCAACCGGGTGAACTCCCCTTTCTTCTGCCAATTGTGAAAAACTTTCAGCCACTTTTAAATAAAAATCACCACCATATCTGGTACTGTACATTGAATTATCTACAAGTCTGCCTGAAACAGGAGCTTTTCCTGGTCCATACTTTCCAGTAAGAAGCCCTCCACCAAGGGGACTATATGTCATAACTCCAAGCCCCTCTTCTTTAGCCATTGGTAATAGCTCTACCTCAGCCTGCCTTTTTGTAATATTGTACATTGGCTGAATGCAATGGATGGGGGTTAAATTTTTGAATTCTGCTATTGTTATCGCTTTTGAAACCTGCCAGGCGGCAAAGTTACTTACACCAATATATAGTATCTTCCCCTGGGATACAAAATCCTGAAGAACCCTTAAAGTCTCTTCCATGGGAGTATCAGGATCAAAGCCGTGTATAAAATATATATCGATATAATCTGTCTTAAGACGATTCAGACTTGCATGGAGAGAAGCAAGCAGATTCTTTCTGGAGGCACCTCTATCATTAGGCTTATCTGACATTGGAAAGAATGCTTTGGTTGCCAGTATTAAATCACCTCTTTCACCTTTAACAAACTCACCAAGATACTCTTCGGCAACACCTTTCTGATAGACATTTGCACAATCAAAAAAATTCACTCCGGCATCTCTGACCTGCTTATACATTGCTCTTGAGTTATCTTTGTCTGCATTTGCTCCAAAAGACATTGTTCCAAAACATAGTTCAGATACCTTTATCCCTGTTTTTCCAAGATATTTATATTTCATAAAAACAGTATAAATCCCCTCCAGAGAAGGTTCAAGTATCTGTGCAATAACGAATCATCTTCAAATACAGCTGAGAACCCAAATCTGACAGATCGATATTTTCCGTTTTTGATCTTAAAAGTTCTTTAGAAAAAAAATATTTGTAAAATTCTGATTTCCAGAGTAGAATGATTTCAGATTTATTCTAAATAACCTAAAAAGCAATACCCCTGCCTTGTGTGGAATAAACGGATGAATTTGTAGTAAGTACAAATTTGCCGGTTCCGACATGGATTGAGGGTATTGTAAATTTACTGGAGGTAAATATGAAAAAAGGTTTATTGATCGTTCTGGTTATTATGCTGGCGATTACAATG
>CBDVAD010000516.1:0-2749 GCA_965371875.1 uncultured bacterium | reverse complement strand
TAATCAGGAAATTGTTTATGCACCTTTTGCGGAATGCGACCAGCTATACTCCGGATGGTGGGAAAATACATTTTAGATTAGAAGAAAACCGCCAGAAGGAAATGTTCCATATTCTAATCTACAATACCGGGGAGCGAATCCCGGAAGAAAACATCATCCGTATTTTTGATGATTTTTTTAAAGGTTCCAATATACCGGAAAACGGAGGAAACGGACTTGGATTAGCTCTGGTAAAGCAGATTGTCTACATTCATGGAGGAAAAGTAGAGGCAACCTGGGATAATTCCCGTGGAAATATTTTTGAAGTTGTTTTTCCATGGGATCACAGTAAAAGATAGTAAAAATCATAGGATGGTATTATATTTTTTTTATTAGACCAATATATAAAGATGGAGGCTGATAATGGCATATATTATTGTAATTGAAGATGATGCCGATATGGCGGAGGCAATCAGGCTGATTCTGGAAGCAAATGAACACCGGGTTCTCATTAGAGATAATCCGGTATCAGGTGTTGAAGAGGCGGAAAAAAAACTACCGGATTTAATCATTCTTGACGTTATGTTCGGTCAGAAACAGAAAACCGATGGATTTGATTACGCCATTGAAATCAGGCGGAAAAAAAATATCTCTGCAGTTCCCATTCTTATGATAACCGCCGTTAACACTCAATATCCAAATTTTGACTTCTCAAATAAAACAGACGGGGAATTCCTTCCTGTAGACGGCTTCATTGAGAAGCCGGCTCAGCCTGATGATTTGATCCGGAAAGTCAATGAGTTACTGGAACTCAAAACCAGTCCCTGGATAAACTGGCCTGATAAGAAAGATTGAGGAACTGGAAGCAGACAAAAGTTGTCATATTTTTGTGCTGATTATAGCAATATTCGTTAAAGAGAAGATATTTTTTATACTTTTGTATCATTTTTCTTGACAAATAGCTCTATTTGCACTTAGAATTTTGGTAAGAATAAAACAGGCTGGTCGCCAACAAGTTGGCCTGGTCGGGACTTCGTCCCTGCTCGGCTATGCAACCTGGCTGCTCGCCTATGCCTCCAAAGGAGATAAAGATGAGTAAGATCTACATTATTGATGATGATAGAGACATTGTTGATGCTATGACTATGGTACTTGAGAGCGAGGATCATGAAATTGCCTTCCAGAATGATGAGGATGACGTTGTAGGGAATGTCAGTGGCTTTGGAGCCGATCTGATAATTTTAGACGTAATCTTCCCTGAAAATGATGGAGCAGGGTTCGAAATTGCCAGGAAGCTTAAGCATGATGAAAAAACAAAAAATATTCCAATTGCAATGCTTTCTGCTGTAAACGAGAAAGGACAGTACTCCGGAAGCTTCTCTAATGCAGATAAAGATGATGTATATTTGCCTGTTGATGAGTTTGTAGAGAAACCTCTTGTTCCTGCGGAACTTGTCAAACTAGTTAATAAGCTTCTAAGCTGAGTATTGTGATTTCAGATAGTAATATAATAGGAATAGTCGGTGCTGGTGCCGGAGGAGAGGCAATCCTTGCCAACCTTCTGGAAATTCCAGGAATAAAAGTTAAATATATGTGTGATATCAATACAGAAGCTCCTGGATTCCAGCTGGCGAAGAAAAATCACATTCAGTGTATAACGGATGTGGATATGAAAATACTGTTGGAGGATGAGGAAGTTGATCTGATATTTGAGATAACCGGAAAAGAAAAGGTTTTTGACTATCTGCAGAAAAATAAACTGACCAGTTGTAATGTAATGGGATCGGCCGCAGCCAGGGTAATGTTCCATATGATCGATACCCAGCAGAAAATTACAACTGAACTGAAGGCGTATAAACTCGAGCTTGCTGAGAGGGTTGTTGAGAGAACTGATGAGCTCGAAACAGTTAACAAGGAACTCCAACAGCAGGTATTCAGTTTTCAGTTACTTAATGAGAAGCTTCAGGATATAAATGATGAAAAAACAAAGTATTTGGTTAACGCCACTCATCAGCTTAAGGCTCCTTTTGCAGCCATACAAAGTTATGTTGATATTTTACTGGCCGGCTATGCAGACAATCTGTCCGGTAAAGCTGTCAGTATAATTGAGAAAATAAAAACCAGATGCGAGTTGTTATCCCGGTCCATAAGGGAGATGCTTGAATTGGCCAATCTAAATTCCTGTGTTGAAGAGAATATCAAAATGGAATATTCATGTCTGAATGTCATTGTAGACGGTGTTATTGAAATGATTTCAAGTATCGCCGAGCATCGAAACATTGATATCTCCTTCACACGATGTACTGGGAACTGCATGACCAAATGTAATCCTGATCAGGTAAAGTCATTGGTTCAAATACTGATTGAAAATGCTCTTAACTATTCGAATGATAATGGGAATATAGAGATCAGTCTTGTGGAGGGTCCCAGCACCAGAACGACTCTTACTGTAACAGATCATGGGATAGGTATTGCCTCAAAAAATCTTAAACTCATTTTTAAAGAGTACTTCCGTTCCAATGAAGCTGTTAAAAAAAGTACTAATGGAACGGGATTGGGGCTTTCTATTGCAAAAAGGATTGCTCAGATTCACAGAACCGATATTCTGGTTGACAGTACCCTGGGAGAAGGTTCTTCCTTTAAGGTTTCTTTCTCTCTTTCAAAAGATTGATGCAGTAGAGACATTGTATGCACTGGTAGGGGCAAAAAATCTTTTGCCCCTACCAGTTAAAAACCTCTTCCCCTGCAGCGGCCAGATTTTTTGCAAACC
>CBDVAD010000515.1:0-2753 GCA_965371875.1 uncultured bacterium | reverse complement strand
TCTGCCGCAAGAATCTCTACAAAACCCTTGGTAAATACATCAAAAATATATGTATTGGAAATATGGTTATGGAGAGATGCTGTATTAAACTGTGTCAGAATATAGATCTGTTTAAGATCGGAATTGATACAGTTGGATATAGGAATATCAACCAGTCGATATTTACCACCGAACGGAACCGCCGGTTTTGCTCTTTCCTTTGTCAGAGGGAAGAGTCTTGTTCCTTTGCCGCCTCCAAGAACTATAGCTACAGTTTTTTCCATACATTGCTCCTTTAGGATAAGCCTAAAGCAGATACGGGTTGGGGTCAAGAAAAATCTTTAGAATGATTATTATGATTGGAATTGTATGGGGCGGCTTTACGGCCTATCCGTTCCAATTCCTGCCGGGAATGGGTAACGGGATCACATCTTGTTTTGTTATACACCCGTACGGTGGGCATGCCCCATAGGATTTACTTTTTAAAAGTAAATCCTATGGGGCTTGCCCACCTTACATGCTGCGTCTCTACGCCACATACATCCACGGTACGGGATTTCCTCTACTATCCCTGCAGCGGATATGTTATAATCCCAACTATGATCAATCTCAAAAATAAGCTTGATGCCCTGGCTTCGGATAGGGCGTTTACAGATAATGTAACCCAATGGGAGAAAATAGCTCCAAAAGACGGGATCTATCAGGATATTCCGGCAGAAGTTTTTCCTGTAATTAAAGACACACTTTCTGCAAGAGGAATAACACAACTTTATTCCCATCAGGCGGAAAGCTATTACAGTGTTACTGCAGGAGAAAATATAGTTGTTGTAACTCCTACAGCCAGTGGTAAATCACTTTGCTACAATCTTCCTGTCCTTCAGAAACTAATTGAAAACCCTGAAGAAAGAGCTCTGTATCTCTTTCCCACAAAAGCCCTGAGTCAGGACCAGCAGTCTGAACTTAATGAGATCATTACAATGGGAGATATTCCTGTAAAGGTATCTACCTACGATGGTGATACTCCTTCATCTGTAAGAGTGTCTGCAAGGGAATCGGGGCGAATAGTAATCAGCAACCCGGATATGCTCCATTCGGGTGTGTTGCCGAACCATCCTAAGTGGATTAAATTCCTTAGTAATTTAAAATATGTCGTTATAGACGAAATTCATATATACAGAGGAATTTTTGGTTCCCATATGACCAATGTTATCAGGAGACTCAGGAGAATTGCCAGATTTTACGGTTCTGATCCTGTTTTTATCTGTTGCTCTGCTACCATAAGTAATCCTGCTGAGCTTGCCGGGCAGATAGTGGAATCCAGGCTGAAACTTATTGATATTAATGGAGCACCCTCAGGCGAGAAGCATATTATACTCTATAATCCCCCCCTGGTTGATCCTGTTCAGGGTATCAGAAGAGGGGTTGTTCTTGAGTCAAAGAGGATCGCTTCTGAATTCCTGAAAGAAAAAATAAAAACCATTGTATTTGCCCGTTCCAGAGTAAGAACTGAGCTAATTGCATCCTACATAAACAATGTTTTAAGAAATCATTATAATGATAATAAAAGAATAAGAGTGGAACCATACCGGGGCGGCTATCTCCCAGGGGAAAGAAGGGCTATAGAAAAAGGTCTCCGTTCCGGTGAAATACAGGGAGTTGTTTCCACAACTGCCCTGGAATTGGGAATAGACATTGGCGGCCTGGATCTTGCAGTATTGGCCGGCTTTCCAGGCTCTATTTCTTCAGTATGGCAGCAGGCTGGAAGGGCAGGAAGACGGAATACTTTGTCTGCAGCAGTTATTATTGCCTCTGCATCTCCTACTGATCAGTATCTTGTAAAACATCCGGACTATTTTTTTGGTCGCAGCCCTGAATCTGCATGGATAAACCCGGATAATATATTTATACTCCTTGATCATCTTAAATGTGCAGTGTTTGAACTGCCATTCCAGGAGTCAGATGAGTTTTCAGGACCGGTAAGTGATTTTATGTCCTATCTGGAGGAGGAGGGGGTTGTTCGATTTTCCGGGGACAGCTGGTACTGGGCTGACAGATCTTATCCTGCAGAGCAGGTTGGCCTTCGGAGTGCTTCTCCCGACAATATTGTAATTATTAACACTACAAAAGGTAAAAATGAGGTTATTGGAGAGATGGATCTACCTTCAGCCAAGGAACTTCTTTTTAATAATGCCGTTTACATTCATAGAGGTGAACAGTATCTGTCCATGGAACTTGATATTGAAAACAAGTGCTGTTATGTGGAAGAAGCTGATCTTAACTATTATACCGATTCTATTGTAAAGACTGATATAAAACTGCTTCAGAAAGATATTGAGGATAAATCAATTGGTTGTCAAACTATAATTGGTGATGTTCTTGTAAGGAGTCAGGTTGCAAAGTATAAGAAGCTGAAATTTGCCACCCATGAAAATATCGGTTACGGAGATATATACCTTCCTGAGGAGGAGATGCATACCCGGTCAGCAATTCTTGTTTTTGGAAAGAATACCCAGGCCGGGAAGGCATTTTTATTGGTGGATGATAACCTGAAGGAAGAAGTTATAGGTCGTACAGGTACTCTTATAAAAAATGTAGCCCCTGTTTTTCTTATGTGTGATCGCCATGATATTGGCGTCACAGAGAGGCTTAAAGATCCTTATACAGAGGAACCGTCATTATATTTTTACGATTCATGTCCTGGAGGATCAGGATTGGCGGAAGGATTTCTTAAGAATCTTCCTTCAATTTTAAAGGCAGCAGGTGATTTAGTTGAT
>CBDVAD010000514.1:0-2764 GCA_965371875.1 uncultured bacterium | reverse complement strand
ATTCAGGCAGAAGGCCTTAAGGCTTCCGAAGCTGCAAAAATGCTTCAGGATGGAAGAATTGATGCTTATTTCTATACTGTAGGACACCCAAGCGGATCTTTCAAAGAAGCAACAGCAGGAAGAAGAAAAGTTAAATTTATTCCTATTGAGAATGTAGATGATCTTCTTGCTAAATACTCTTACTATGCAAAATCCTACATCCCTGCAGAATACTATCCAAATGCAGCTAATACCACAGACACAAACACCTATGGTGTTAAAGCTACTTTCTGTACATCTGCAAAAGTATCTGATGATACTGTATATGCAATAACAAAAGAAGTTTTTGAAAATCTTGAAGATTTCAAAGCCCTTCATCCTGCTTTCGGTACATTAACAAAAGAAAGTATGCTCGAAGGATTAACAGCTCCTATCCACGATGGTGCTATGAGATACTACAAAGAGGTTGGTCTCAAATAAAATCTTTATTTTATAACCTTTCGCCGGTATCTCCCTTTTCCAGGGTGATACCGGTTTTTATCAAAGTGCTACCAGGGAGAAACTATGGAACTTGACAAAGATCAGGAAGATTTTGAAAAAGATATTCAGGAAGCTCAAAAAATAGCAGAGGAGGCTGAAGGAGGAACCAGACACGTAACCGGATGGTCCAGATGGATTGTACCGGTGCTTGCATTAAGCTGGTCGCTTTTTCAGCTATCCACCGCTTCATGGCTTCTGATGGACTCCACATACATACGATCGATCCATCTTGCCTTTGCTCTGGCACTGGTCTTTTTTACTCACCCGGCATTAAAAAAACAAAAGAAAAACAAATTTCTAAACTATTTTGCAAAAAAAGATCATTACTCAATTCTTGATTATGCAACTGTAATTGCAGCTGTTTTCTTTGCTCTATATCTAATGCTGGACTTTGTCGGTATCAGTACCAGACAGGGAGCCCCTATTACAAGAGATTTGGTTATTGGATTTTTTTTAGTAATACTACTCCTTGAAGCTGCAAGAAGGGCTCTGGGTCCAGCCTTACCGATAGTTGCTACTGTATTTATATTATACAGCTTCTTCGGCCCCTATATGCCTGCAGTCATTGCATTCAAAGGTGTATCTATAAACAGGTTTATTGGTCAGATAACAATGTCCACTGAGGGTATATATGGAGTTCCTCTGGATGTATCTGCTACGATAGTTTTTCTTTTCGTCCTTTTCGGGGCTATGCTGGATAAAGCAGGAGCCGGAAAGTACTTTGTAGATCTCTCTTTTTCTCTTCTTGGAAGGTTCAAAGGAGGACCGGCTAAAGCCGCAGTTCTCTCAAGCGGCCTTACAGGAATGGTTTCCGGTTCAAGTATTGCCAACGTTGTAACTACAGGAACTTTTACAATACCTCTTATGAAGAGTGTTGGCTATCCGGCCTACAAGGCAGGCGCCGTAGAGGTTGCATGCAGTACCAATGGTCAGCTTATGCCCCCTATTATGGGAGCTGCAGCATTTATTATCGCCGAATACTGTAATCTGGAATATTTTGAAGTTATAAAAGCCGCCTTTGTACCGGCTGTAATTTCATACATTGCACTTATGTATATTACACATCTCGAAGCATCAAAGCTGGGTTTAAAGGGTGTTCCGAAAGAAGAGCTGCCGAAATTTATGCCTACTTTATTAAGTGGTATCCATTTTATGATTCCTCTGATATTTCTGATATTTGAACTTGTGGTTCTTCGTCATTCAGCACAGCTGGCCGCTTTCAGGGCAATAATTGCAATTATGATCATTATTCCACTTCAGAACATTATTACTGCAAAAAGACATAATATGACCACAACAGAGGCCGTCTGGAAAAGTATACACCAGATTGGAGATGCTTTGATCTCAGGGGCTAAAAACATGATGGGAATTGGGGTAGCAGTAGCTTCAGCAGGAATCATTGTTGGTGTTGTAACTCTTGGTCTGGGTGGAATTATTACTGAAGTTATAGAGGTTCTTTCGGGTGGAAACTTTTACTTAATCCTTATAATAACTGCCATCGCAAGTCTTATACTTGGTATGGGACTCCCTACAACTGCAAACTATATTGTAATGGCATCTTTAACTGCACCTGTTATAGTTACCCTGGGAGCACAAAATGGTTTTGTATTCCCGTTGATTGCAGCACATTTGTTTGTATTTTTCTTCGGTATTCTGGCGGATGATACACCGCCTGTAGGACTGGCTGCCTTTGCAGCAGCTGCAATTGCCAAGTCAGATCCTATAAAAACAGGTATTCAGGGATTTACCTACGACATAAGAACTGCAATTCTCCCTTTTATGTTTATTTTTAATACTGATCTTCTTCTAATTGGAATTAACAGTATCTGGCACGTAGGATGGATATTCGTTACAGGTGTTATTGCCATGTTTGCCTTCGCAGCTCTGACTCAAGGCTATTTTACACAGAAAAACCGATGGTATGAGGGAATACTTCTGGGGATAGTTGCTTTTACACTTTTACGGCCTCATCTGATTGGAAGTTACCTCAAAGTACCAGGAGCTATAGCATCATTGATAGCTATAGTTGTTTATGGCGGTATTTATCTTATGCAGATGCCTAGAAAGAAGGCTGCACAGACGGTATAGAACTATCTAAACAATCGTGATTATTGATCACATTATGTAGAGACGCAGCGTGCTATATAGCACGCTGCGTCTCTACGTATATCGATATGCTCCATGTGATGATATGATGTTTACCTCTCCATTATCTCCAATTCCAGTTTCTGAAGAGGATCAAGCA
>CBDVAD010000513.1:0-2782 GCA_965371875.1 uncultured bacterium | reverse complement strand
GAATACCTGGTCTTTCATTCTTGATGAAACTTGTATGGTTTTTTCTTAATAAAAGCAAAAGACTACTGGATTTATTTTTTCTGGAAATTGTCCTTGTTTTCCTGATAATAGTACTTTTTATTGAGGTTCCTGTTACAATTCTTCCTGCTGTATTTATGGTACTATCAATAGTTCTTCTTTTTGTGGGGTTGTTTATTAAAAAAGATTTATCACGCCTTAGAATAATTTCAATATTTCCAGCATGGATTTCTGCGTTCCTTATAGCGTTTGTTACAAGTCCCTATCTGGTTTCCTCTTTAAGTTAAACTGATACTGCCTGGATTATGAGTGCACTGGGGATTTTGTTTCAGTTTGTTTATCTGGCTCTTTTTCATTTTTCTCACAAATCGGACGAAATAAATTTGCCAACTAAACTGTTAGGAATAGAACATTTAATAAATAAACTGATGTTGGGAAAGAATATTTTTCTATACTACCCTGTATTTGTTTCGGTACTGTTTTTCTTTATCTGGTCTTTTGATGGTGCTGTATTAACTGCTTTGATAAGCTTTGAGGCTTTATTGATTTTAGTTCTGAGTATTCTGGTAAAAGAGGATTCTTTTAGATATACAGCACTGGCGGGTATTATTGTGAGTATTATCCGTCTGGTATTTTTTGATCTAAGGGAATCCGATATTTTTATAAAAGCAGTCGCATTTATAATAGTTTCGATTATTATGCTGCTGATGAATGTACTTTATAATAAATTCAAAGACAGGATAGAAGAGAAATCTGATTAGATATAGTTCTTCCATACATTTACAATCTCCGGAGCAAAACGATTCTCTGCCCGCTTTCCAGCCCAGGTAAGAATTTCAGGATTTTTTGCGTTTTCTGTACATAATCTGTTTGGGTCGGTTTTGATTTTCACTCTGTAAAGATCAAGACGGTCCGAATCCCAGCATGTTCTTACAGTTAGGTCCCCCTCAGTTTTTCCTGCTGTATGGTATGAACATGCATAATAGAGTAGATCAAATCTATTGTCATCAAGGGTAAGTAGATCTCCTCGTAATGAATACGCAAAATCTCCGCCCCTTTTACCATGACCATTATCTCTACTCTCATTTTGCCGTTTACAGTCGTGAAGAATAGCAAAAAGTGCAATAATCTCAGGATCGGCTCCATTCTGTTCTGCAAGTCGTAGCCCATTTTCCAGTACCCTTGCCCAGTGAGTAATACCATGGATTCCATCCCAGGGGAGTTCATAGCCAGACAAAATAGCCCTGATAAGTTTATCTGAAATATAGGTGTTCTGCATGAAATTATAGTATCAGATTGTGTGTAGATTAGTAACTGCCGAGGCCAAAATAATATAGATTTGAAGGAGTTTAGGCTGTAGGCTGACAGGATGGAGAAGAAAAATAGGTGGGATTTTTTTTAAAATTCAGGTTATAGTAATCTTTAAAGGAGATATCCAATAATGAAAAAAGCATTGTTTGCATTTAACGGGGACCCGATGTGTTTTGTCCATGTACTATTAAATACTCTTGATATGCATAGTCTTGGCTGGGATGTTAAACTTATTATTGAAGGCAGTGCTACTGCTTTAATAAAGGACCTGGATACGGCCGATTCTCCTTCCGGTACGATGTATCGCACGATTAGGGAGAAAGGCCTTATAGACTGTGTCTGCAGAGCCTGTGCCAATAAAATGGGAGTATTGGAAGAGGTAGAGAGGCAGAATTTGCCATATGGGGATGATATGAAGGGGCATCCTTCCTTTTCCTCTTATATAAATAAGGGTTATGAGATTATGACTTTTTAAAAAGGTAAATATCTCTATTAACTAAAATAACTAATTATTTTCTTGTGCTATAAAATATTTTGAGTTATACTGTTTTTAGTTGTGATTAGAAGTTCCGGTCTTGTAGAAAATTAAGACTTATTCTTATATACAGTAGATATTTAGTACAGTAAAGTAGAGCTTTATGATGAAAAATGTATCTAAAGAAAACGATTCAAATAATCTCCAGTCTGATAGTTCAAATTATATGGTCGATTCGATTTTCAATGCAGTTTTTAACAATAATCAGGCAGTTATGCTTTTGGTTGATCCTTCAAATCATCAAATTATTGATGCAAATGAAGCAGCAGAAAAATTTTATGGTTATACAAGGGATGAACTGTTAACAATGGACATGGAGCAGATAAATATACTTCCGTCAGAAGATAGACACAAAATAATGGAAGAGGTTATCCGCAAATCTCAAGGTTCATCTCAGTTTATCCATAGAATCCACTCAGGTATAATAAAGAATGTTGAAGTATATACATCGAAAATTGTATATAACAAAAAAAATGTAATATTCATAATAGTCCATGATATTACAGAACAGAAAGAAGCTGAGTTGGCTCTAAAAGAACGTGAAGAGCAATTTGAACTCGCAATGGCTGGATCTGATTTGGGAATCTGGGATTGGTGGGTACAGACAGGAGAACTTCATGTAAATGAAAGATGGGCAGGAATTCTTGGATATACACTGGAAGAGATTTCACCCCTGTCAAATACTACCTGGCGGGAGCTTTCTCATCCGGAAGATATTAAAGAGGTTGATACTCAATTTCAAAAATATCTTAAAAGCGAGATTGATATCTATAAATGTGAAGTTAGAATGAAGCACAAAGATGGCTCCTGGGTATGGATACAGATCCAGGGGAAAGTGTTTGAATGGACAGAGGATGGAAAGCCCCAAAGGATGTCAGGAACTCATCTGGATATAAATGAGAAAAAAATCACAGAAAT
>CBDVAD010000512.1:0-2785 GCA_965371875.1 uncultured bacterium | reverse complement strand
TGCGCGTTCTTTTCCTTTCAAAAAATTACCATAAGCATTAAGCTGTGTCCTTATTTCTACTGTAGGAACATGAACACCAATAAAATGGATTAATTCAAGTAGAAGGGAATTTTGCTCTGTATAAAATCCAATTGCTTCTGTAGTAGTTATTGTAAGGGCAGTTACTCTTTTACGATAACTGTCATACTCTTCTGCATGCTTCATAGCATCTATAAGCCTGTCATTAAACTCATCTCCGAATTTATCCAAATCCGTTTCACTGATATATTCCTTAAGATCTGTAAGTTTGGAATCTGTAAGTTTTCTTTGTCCCGGAAGACCATCGGGACCTGCAAAGGAACGACCCTTACTGCCTATAAAACCAGCTGTCATACCCCGTTCTTTTTGGGTTTCATGAATGAAAGCACTCATTTTAACTGCCAGTGCAGTAAGTACCTCTGATTCATTAACATTCTTAAGCAATGTTACCTTTTCGGCTATGCCGCCTAATGAAAAATAAAGTACTGCAATAAATGGAATTATTGCCAGTAAAGTAATTTTTGCCTTAATTGTAAATCTTACCATTATCTACTCCCTCTATGGATCTTAATCTTTAGACATAATTGATCCTTCATCTTTATGTCTCTATATATAAAACTGAAATCAATGTTTCAGCTGATAGAAAATTGATCGCAAATATCTTTTTGATTCAAATGTCGGACAGACCGTCGCAATACTTTCAGTACTGCCAATAATAAGAGCCCCATCCGGCTTTAAAAGTTTCGAAATTCTGTTAAATAGTGATTTTTTCTTTTCTTCAGGAAAATAAATTGCCACATTTCGACAGAACACAATATCAAACTGACCAAGATGATTGAAATCATTCATTAAGTTCAACTTTTTAAAAGTTGCCATCGACCTTATTTCATCATCTATTTTCCATTTATCATTTTCTTTATGAAAATATCTGTTTAATTTATCCGGAGGAAGACCTCTCTCAATATCTACCCAGTTATAATAGCCATAACTGGCCTTTGTTATAGCTTCATCCGATATATCTGTACCAAGAATCGTTACATTATGATTTGTAGTATCTCCAAGCAGCTCTTTAAGAACTATACCAATACTGTAAACTTCCTGCCCGGTCGAACAGGCAGCACTCCATATTTTTAAGGAGAGAGGAGATTTGTTGATATCTGACCCGGGAACTCTTTTATCAATAAGATCAGGGATTATTTTATGCTGAAGAAGATCAAAAGGTGCCCGATCCCTGAAAAAAAGAGTTTCATTTGTTGTCATTGCATCAAGTAACTGCTGTTCCAGTTTCTTTGAAAAATCAGCCCGAATCTTTTTATAAAGATCTGTAAAATTATCTGTCTCTGTACTCCTCAGCATTTTTGCAAGTCTGGTCTCCAGAAGATATCCTTTACCTGAATTCAGATGTATACCGGAAATAGTACTTATATAGTCTGAAAACAGAGCAAGTTCTTCGGGTGTTACCTTAACTGATGCCACCTATGAGACCACCCTTTGCACTGATTTTTCAATCGAATCAGCTATCATATCAAGGGGTACAACTAAATCTACAGCACCTGCCTTAACTACCTCCATGGGCATTCCAAAAACAACACAGCTTTCTTCATCCTGGGCAATGGAAACACCGCCATGACGCTTTATAAGCCTGGTTCCTACTGTCCCGTCACTTCCCATTCCTGTCATAATTACAGCGGTAGTTTTCCCGGGAAAATATGAAGCAACAGATCTGAACATATAATCCACTGCGGGCTTGCAATTGTTTTCAGGGGGATCGTCTGTTATTCTTATAAGGTGATCATTTCCGGAGGCACTTGCTGATATTTTCATCTGTTTCCCACCAGGAGCAATATATGCTGTTCCGGGAACAAGTTTTTCCCCCTCTTCCGCTTCCTTTACACTTATCTGACATCTTGCATTTAGACTCTTTGCAAGGGAATTTGTAAAAAGAGGAGGCATATGCTGAACTATCAGAATGGGAACACCGATACCAGCAGATATTTTAGGAAGCATCTGCCCAAGAGCTGCAGGACCTCCTGTTGAAACACCAATAACTACGATTTCAGGCTTTTTAAGAAAGGGAATATTATGAATGTAAGTTCCGAGATCAACTGAAGACGTCGGGGTATAGGCAGCAGACTTACCCTTCACAACAGGTTTCATTCCAGGAATACCTGTTTTTACAGGGATCTGTTCTGTTTTCTGTTTATCTTTCGGAGTATCTATCTGCTTGTTTTTTTGGTCCCAGGCACTAATAATAGGAGACAGCATTTCTATAATAGCTATTCTGTTTTCTGCAGCAGTTCCACTATCAGGTTTTGTAATAAAATCAAATGCTCCAAGCTGAAGAGCTTTGATTGTCATATCTCCACCCTTAACTGTTACCGCACTTACGACAACAACACCGACATCAATCTTTTCCCTTTTTATTACTTCAAGAACTTCAATACCGTTCATTACCGGCATCTCGATATCCAGAGTAATAATATCCGGCTGCAGTTCTTTTATCCGCATAAGTGCTATTTTGCCGTTTCCGGCTTTCCCAACTACTTCAACACCGGGAATTTCTTCCAGGGCATCGCCTATTATCTTTCTGAACACTATTGTATCGTCTACAATCATTACCCTCATACTTTCTAATCTCTCCCTTCCTCAGAAACTTCCAGAACAGCCTTAACGTTCAGTATTGCAATAAGGCGTTGACCGGATTGGTAGACACTGTCAATATATCCACCCCGGGTTCCATGCATTGCAGCAGGGGCAGAGGTCAGAG
>CBDVAD010000511.1:0-2792 GCA_965371875.1 uncultured bacterium | reverse complement strand
GATCGGGCCTTATCAGCTGTATTTTGGGTATCCGTCTGACTAACCTCTGAAAGTCTGTCTGGAACTGCCGCTGGTTTCGTTGATGCACAGTTTACTAATATGGAAGCAACCGCAATAAAAAGGATACCCAGTAGGAGTATGTGTATTGCCTTCAATGTACCGTACTTAAGTAGATTGCAATGCACCTGCATGTGTTTTTTTAACATAATATTTCCCTCCTATAATCAATATCTGTTTTAATTGGTAAGGGTTTTGAACATCACCAATAAACCGCATCACACTCGACCCAACCCACAAAAGTGCTCAGGCAAAGAAAAATAATATAGCAACCGTTTCATCACAATTCTCCTTCCTGTGATATTACCGGAAGCCTGTACAGGCTCTTAGTCTTTAGATGCAGGAACCATGCCAAATTAAAAGTTGTGTATTTATTCCTTGTAATATAAGGAATTACGGCTCATGAGTGGAAATAATCATTGTCAATATCTGTCTTTCCCAAAAGCTCAGGATTTTAGACTAATTTATTACCATGTAAAGAAATAATCAGAATTCTGCCGGAGTGTGTAAAGGACAATAGTTGATGGGGTTCCACAGCATCAGAGTAAGGCAGCTCTTCCTCTATATTCAGGTAAGCTGCAATAGCTGGAGTCCAAAAGGTACTAAAGAGATGACAGTCCATATAATTCCACATGGTAAATATTCCCATGCACCTGCAACTATAATAAAATTTATTATCGCAGTTTCTGAAAATAAAACTGAAAATCCCAGCATTAGCAGATTGTAATAGTATATCCACCTCCTTCTTGCAATAAGAAGTGATACAATATCTATGATTGCTGCTACATATATGTATTTAGAAACAGTAACAATTACTGGATGATCCAGACCACCTAGACCAATGGTTTCAGCAAGCAGCAATGATATTGCCGGTAATAAACTTATAACAGCGATACTGGCAATTATCTGACATGGAAGTTTACTTTTCCCTATTACCCCCCCTCTTTATCATCACTGCCTTCAGGTCTTTTTAAGAATTTTCGATAAAAACCAATTAGTAGCCCGAATAGTATACTCATGATAATAACCATGAAGATCGAAGCAATCAATAATTCTGTCGATTCTCTGCGCTGAGCAGAAGCTTTGCCTTCTTTAATGTGAACCCTGAACTCTTTTACGATCTTATCCAGCTTAAATCTAATATCTTCGATCATGGCAGCAGGGTCTATCCTGGTCTCAAAGCGTGTCAGATAAACCTTTTTATACATCGGAAAAGCGTTTTTCAACAGCTGGTAAATAGCTCTCTTGTCATAAACCTCCCCACTCCACATTATGGCCAGTATTCCGCCCCCTTTCCCCGTTGTCTCCCGGATACAGGCTTCAAAATAACTTTTAGGATACTCCCCGTCGGGAAGATATATATTATATCGCAGGGGCATTGTTTGAAAGTTGGAGGAAGAAACTGTACTCTCTGCGATTACATATAGGGTAATCTTAGCTGTCTGGGTTGTGCTTACTGAGGAAATATGCAGAGGGAAGATAAGTTGGTCATGCTGGTATTTAATGGTAAGGGGCGGAAGAAACTCGTTTTCATAATGCCGTCTTTCCCCTGGATTAAGTTTTACAGCAACAAAGGCCCAGTTTTTTTCAATATAGGTATCCAAAACTTCCTCTGCTTCAGTATTCACCTGGTAGTTATTTTCCCGGAGCCAGTTTATAAGATCTGAGCCGGCTGCCGCTCCCAGGATGCTGATCTGATAGTGTTCCAGGGTAACTGTTCCATAGACTGTGACCGGAGACGTGGACAATGTTTCTGAATCTTCCTTCCCACCCTTGTTATGGACCAGAAAACCTCTCCGATGCACCGCGTAATTGTGGTTGTTCTCCACATTGAGGTTGTAGACTTCAGTCTTCTCCTGCCGGCTCGACAAACTGGTGACCATCAAAACTTCACCGCTTTTATTTTGAAGAAGATCACCCTCTCTAAGATTCCGGGCTTCCACCCAACGGCCGCGTCCGGCAGTATGCTGTTCTTCTTTCGGGATGTCCTGCGGCAAAGGCCGGGAGAACAGTTGGTCCCCCCTAAGAACATAGAAGGGGTGGTTCCCAGTAGCCTGAATCGTGATCTGATCCATATTAATAGTGACCATATCCCCTTCATAGTGGTGAATGAGCCGTTTGAGAATTTTCTTTAAAACCCATTTGCCGGTAGAAAGATTGAAGGAATAGATTGCTGTTCCCGGTTCCACTGTCTCAATAGAACGGGGACCACTCGCAGTAAGAACCTCCGTCCCTGCAGGAAAGCATCCACCGCCTGTTGTAATAATCACAGGAGCAGTAAGTGAATCAAGCATCTCGAATGCTTTTTCTCCGTTCTCCCCTGCTTCGCTGACATCCTCTATAGCCGGAGGTACTGGTGTGGGGATGATCCAGGCAAAATTTTCACCTTCACCAGTGTAGCCCGTGGAAAAGGTCATGCTGATTTCATCGCCGTTTTTAATGATAATAGCCCGCTGGTCGGCGCTTACGGCTACTGACTCACTGCTGAAGTATCCGCCGTCAGCTGAAAGGTTGTGGACAGGAATACAGATCAGTATGAAGAATATAAAGATCCATATATAAATTTTATTTTTGTTCATAATTTTTCTCCTGGTAAACACCTTTGAGTCCCCTCACGGCTGTCGTGTATCGGCAGGTTTAACTGGAGGTACTTTTACAGTAAAATTTAATAAACCTGGAGCTGTAAATCAACAAAACTCTTATTCAATCGACTCTTTGTATACAGTGTCATCAAT
>CBDVAD010000510.1:0-2813 GCA_965371875.1 uncultured bacterium | reverse complement strand
AGCCTATGAAATTGAAAGCAAATCAATGATTAAAACTATGGTGGAAAAAAATCTTGGTATTGCATTTTTCAGTACTCTGGAGATAAGAAAAGAGGTTGAATCAAACTGGATGCACACCCTTGAAATTGAAGATGATCCATTCTACAGATATATTCATGTTATCTATCATAAAAACCATGAACTATCTCCTGCTGCAAAGGCATTTTATAATTTTATTTTTGACTCTGAAAAGCAGGTGGAATTTTTAAGAGAAAACGAGACTATCCAGACAGACTGTACCGATTGAACGTATCTTCAAAACCTGAACACTTCCCTTACCAAATATCTGCTCCATCTCTTTTATATATTCTGCAACATTGCTATCCGGTAAAAACACCTGGATTGTTCCGGCGAATCCTCCGCCATGGACACGACAGGCCCCCCCTCCAATCTTATTTATATATATTTCAGTAAGAGCCAATGCCAGGGAAATACCCTGCTGGGCCACATTTTTTGTAGTATAGATATTTTGCAGCCATTTGAAAGAGGAATTACCGGAAGCTTCAACCAGTTTAAGAAAGCCTTTAAAATCCCCGGATTCCAGGGCAGTGACTTCACTGGAAACCCGTTCATTTTCCTGTAAAAAATGTAAACCACGCAAAACAGCTCTATCCCCATCCTGTTCTCTTATGTAGGGTATTTTTTCCAGATATACGTCCATAGAAACTTCACGTAAAACTTCCGCATCAAATAACTTAGCAACAGATTTCATCTCACCCGGAACAGATGAATAATCATCAGTCAGATCAGCATGGTTACCGCCGGTATCGACAACAAGTAAACTGTATTTTTGTTTATCGAAATCAAAATCTACTTTTTTAACAAGCGCATCCATGGGATCCTTAAAGTCAATTGCAATAATACCGCCAACTGCACACGCCATTTGATCCATAAGACCGGAGGGTTTTCCAAAATATATATTTTCTGCATACTGCCCAATTTGGGCCAGGACTTCTGATCCAATCTTATTTTCATTGTATAGGGCATTAAAAATAGCGGCAATCAATACTTCAATAGAGGCAGACGAACTTAAGCCCGACCCCGGAAGTACATCGCTGGTGATACAGGCATTAAAACCACCAATATTGTACCCAAGCTGTATAAACCGGGATGCTATTCCCCGGATCAATGAAGTTGTGGTTCCCTGCTCTTCAGGAACAGGCTCCAGTTGATCCAAATTCACTCTAAAAGATTTTTCATACCCTGCAGAATATAATTCTATTTTTTTTTCATCAAATTTTGATACAGCTGCAATAGAGTCAAGGTTAATACTGGCAGTTAAAACACGTCCATTATTATGGTCAGTATGATTGCCGCCAATTTCAGTTCGTCCAGGGGTACTGAAATAGTGCAATTCATCTGCTTCAAAATGTGAGTTAAATTGATCAACCAGTTTATTGTAACGATCTGTCTGTTCTTTGATCAGGTCTTTATCATTTCCATACAGAATATGAATAGCGTCATATAAATGCTGATGTTTACTGTTCATTGTAAATCCTTCCCCCATCATTCCTGAAGGAATGATAGGAGAAGTGAAAATTGGTGTCAAGGTAAAAACTTAATTTTTACCCCTCGTAATGGTCTTTTAGAATAGGCTGCAGCTTTTTCCTGGAAATTCCCAGATTTTTCTGATTATAAAAAATACAGCCATCTGCAGATGAATTAACATCAAGCTTTTCCAGTCCCAGATCAGAACCTTCCAGAAAGGCAACAGTATCTGCTTTTAAATTATCATCTGGAACATAAACAACCAGCTGTCTGGTAAATCCCGGTGATGTAAAGGCGTTCATGGCCAGAAGAACATCCAATTTCCTCTCTTTCAGATATCTGTCACATTCATCAGCAATATCGGGATCTTTTGAAACCCAATCCTCAATAGGGAGCAATACAGAACCGATTCCAAGTTTAACAGATCCCAGCTGCCACTCTTTATAATCTTTCCTTAAAAGATCATAGCTGCCGAGAGAAGATACATTAAATTTCTCAAACTGAAGTTTTTCAAAAAGTTGATTGCTGTCAAGACCGGTAATATCAATAATTTCTTTTGCAGCTTTGGAATCGTCATCTGTAACCCTTCCTGCTTCGGGATCGAGATTTACTGTATCCAGTAGAATTGTACCAAGAAGAAGAGTCCCCAAAGATTTTTCAATTTCATTACGCTGATCGCCTAGAAATAATTCTGTCACTAAAGTCGCTGCCGAACCAACAGGTCTGATATCAGTTACAGTTGCCGGAGGATAGGATTCTTCATCTGCATGATGATCAAGAATTCCAGTTATTAAAGTTTCCAGACCAGTCTGATCTGACGCCAGTTTATTATGATCTACAAGAATGAGTTTAAGATTACTACCGGCTTTTAACTTATTCAGATCTATATCCTCAGAAAACAACAGATGATCAATATTAATACCGGCCTCTTCAAACAGAAAAACAGCCTCTGTCCTAAGTTTAAAATCTGCTCTTGGGATGTTAATCAATGGAAACGGATTTTGTGATGAATCCCTCAAGTACAAATACCATGCATAAGTAACAGCAGATGCCATGGAATCCAGATCTGCAGCTTCATTACCCATAACTATGGTTACCGGTTCCTGATCAGAAAAATTGTTTTTAAGCCCTGCCAGGAATGTTGTTATATCATTATTCATTTTTTACTCCTTAAACTATAAAGTCTTTGAACTATTATTATAGTAATTCCGGATTTTTAACAGTGAAATAACCATCAAACATTTTAATGGAATATATAATAAAGTTTGATTGTACATAATTATAGA
>CBDVAD010000509.1:0-2826 GCA_965371875.1 uncultured bacterium | reverse complement strand
TATTCTCTGGCAATAAGCAAAGTTTTAGGATCAAGTTTTAGTGTCATCTCTTTTGGTTCAAGATTATCATGATCTTTAATTACTTGAAAATGAACATGATCACCTTCATATTTCAGTGTGATCAAAACATCAAGATCATTTATCCTTGCTTCAAGGTCCGCTGGAACACCATTGGCATTAAATACAGGATTTTCCCCTTTAAGAGAAGCACTGAACCATACTTCGATGTTAACCTCTTTTACAAAAGATTTTATTTTATCAAAATCTTCCTGTGATGCCTCTGATAGATTATATCCATCAAAAATCACAGAATCTGCAGGAAAATTTCCATCTGTAATCATGGCTCTTAAACTTGTAAGAACCTGATCAATAGTAGTTCCCTGACTATTAAAATTCATTATTACTCTGTTCTTAATAATTTTATCATGAACATCAACTGCATCTTCAAGTTCTCTCTTTTTAGAGATTTCTTTAAAGATATCTTCATACCAGTTAATTATATGATCAACTTTCTGGGAAAAGGATACATGAATAACATGTCTGTCTCTGAAGAGTTTATCTGTAGCAATATGCACAAGACATGCAGTTTTTCCTACACCCTTCTTAGAGGCAAGAACACCAATATGCCCTTTCCCAACACCGCCGTTTATCGATTTTTCAAAAACCCTTAAAGGGCTTCTTTTATTTAATTCAGATCTAACCATTGATATATTCCTCCTGCAGGAAACTATTTACCAGCTTCTTTTTTTCGTTTCTCTTCATACTCTTTAATAAGTTCCTCGGAAATACCCTTTGGTACTTTTCCGTATTTAAGGAACTCCATTGAAAATTCCGCTTTACCCTGAGTAAGGGATCGGAGTGTAGTTGAAAAACCGAACATTTCACTTAGGGGAACTTCTGCATCGACAGTTGAAAATGTACCTTCATCTGCAGAACTTACAATTATACCTCTTCTCTGGTTAATAGATCCAAAAACATTACCCTGGAACTCAGTTGGCCCTTCAATTGCGACCTTCATAATCGGTTCAAGAATTACAGGCTTAGCTTTGATGTAGGCCTCTTTAAATGCACCCTTTGAAGCAGACTGGAACGCCATATCCGAGGAGTCAACAGAGTGAGACTGTCCGTCATTTATTGTCACTTTAACACCTACAATCGGGAATCCTATTAGAGAACCCTTTGCAAGAGATGCCTTAAAACCCTTATCACATGCTGGTATATATTCCGTAGGGATTGAACCACCCTTTATCTTATTTATAAACTCGTATTCACCCTCAGCAAGAGGTTCCATAAAACCTGCTACCCGACCGTACTGACCGGAACCACCGGACTGTTTCTTATGAGTGTAGTTGAACTCAGCCATTCTGCTTATAGCTTCTCTATAGGCAACCTGAGGCTGACCTATTTCAACTTCAGCATCATACTCACGCTTCATTCTTTCAATATAAACTTCAAGATGAAGTTCGCCCATTCCCTGGACGATGGTTTGATTTGATTCCTGATCTACAAAAGTCCTGAAAGTAGGATCCTCTTTGGTAAATCTGTTTAAAGCCTTAGCCATGTTATCAGCTGCTTTTTTATCTTTTGGAGAAATAGCAAGACTTATAACAGGAGAAGGAACAAACATACTTGTCATAGAATAGTTAAGACCAGTCTGCACAAAAGTATCCCCGGACGCACACTCAACTCCAAAAAGAGCTGCAATATCACCACATTCTGCATCAGTAATATCTTCCATATGGTCTGCATGCATCTTGATCAGACGACCAACCTTAAACTTCTTTCTGCTTCTGGTATTGTACAGTTCGCTTCCCTTTTTAATATGTCCCTGATAAACACGGATATATGTAAGCTGACCGTACTGACCATCCTCAAGCTTAAAAGCCAAGGCCACATTCTCTTTTGCAAGATCATGTTCAAGAACAATCTCTTTTTCCTCATCATCCAGATCAAGAGCAATATTCTCTACCTCTGTAGGATTGGGAAGATACCTTGTAGTGGCATCAAGAAGTGCCTGAACACCCTTATTTTTATAGGCAGACCCGAGACAAACAGGAGTAAGTTCCTGAGATATAGTTCCTTTCCTTATAGCATCATGGATCATATCTTCTGTTACATTTTCTTCCATCATTGCTTCCATCAGCTCATCGGAAAACATGGAAACAGCATCAAGCATCTCTTCCCTTTTTTCCTCAGCTTCTGGTAGAAGATCTTCAGGAATATCTATTACTTCTATATCCTCACCATCGGGACCGCGGTAATATATGGCCTTCATGGTAACAAGATCTATCAGACCTTCATGTTTGTCTTCAAGTCCAATAGGAAGCTGGATCATAACTGCATTATGTCCCAGTTTTTCTACTAACTGGTCTTTAACCTTAAGGGGATCCGCTCCGGTACGGTCACATTTATTAACAAATGCAATCCTTGGAACATTATACCTCTTCATCTGTCTGTCAACAGTAATTGACTGGGACTGTACACCGGCAACTGAACAAAGAACCAGTACAGCACCGTCCAGAACCCTAAGAGCCCTCTCTACTTCAATTGTAAAGTCCACGTGTCCGGGAGTATCAATAATATTTATATCATATCCCTTCCAGTTAACGCTGGTTGCAGCAGAAGCAATTGTAATACCTCTCTCTTTCTCCAGCTCCATTGAGTCCATGGTTGCGCCGACTCCATCCTTTCCCCGAACTTCGTGGATAGAATGTATTTTTTTACAGTAAAACAGAATACGTTCTGTTAAAGTTGTTTTACCCGAGTCAATGTGGGCACTAATACCAATATTTCTCATTTTAGAAATATCTGTGTTCATAGAAACTT
>CBDVAD010000508.1:0-2830 GCA_965371875.1 uncultured bacterium | reverse complement strand
TTATTATGTTTCTAAGTGACCATGGAGATATGCTTTTTAATCACAAAATGGTTGCAAAACGGGTCTTTTATGAGAATTCTGCCAATGTACCGATGATTATCGGTGGTAAGCCTGTAGAGAAAATTAGAGGACAAATAGATGATCGCCTTGTTTGTCTGGCTGATGTCATGCCTACTCTTCTGGAACTATGTGATATACCAGTTCCAGATTCTGTAGAAGGTATTTCGATGCTGGGTGAAGTAAAACGTGAAATGCTCTACGGAGAAGTCAGCGAAGGGGATAAAGCTACCCGTATGGTAACAAATGGACAGTATAAGATGATCTACTATCCTGTTGGCAATTATATCCAGCTTTTTAATCTTGCTAATGACCCCTGTGAAAGTAATAATTTGGCACATAATAGTTCGTATACTGATATTCAGATGAAATTAACAAACTTTCTAATTAAAAACCTTTACAAAGGAGATACAAAGTGGGTTAAAGAAGGCAAACTGGTCGGATTACCGAATAAAACTTTTAATGCACCTCCAGACTACAATCTTTCCAATCAGAGGGGAGGTCACTGGCCGCCGCCTTCGGGATATAAAAATGTTGGGAAAAATATGTAGGCATGCTAAAATTTCAAAGGATAACTAAATGGAAAAAATAAACAAAATACTCTGTGAGATAGTATTTCACCCAAACTGGTAGAATAAGAACTATGGAATAACTTTTAATGAAGAATATTTTTTTGATGCAGAAACAAGAGTTAAGGTAGAGCTGTAGCATCGGCAAATATTGTTGGACAGTTTTGGAGATATGTGTATTGGAAATCGGCTACAACTGAAAGGTTAATGGACAATTGAGTGGAAAAATGGAGCTGACCTGGATCCGGAAAATTTATATGAAGAAAGTTCACCATTAAGTGCAGAACACAGTGCTTAAATAGTCTTCACATGGCCTGGAATAAGATCCAACAATATACATCACTTGTTCAAATCTTTAGCTGGCTCAATCAGCTTTATCCTCTTCATATTTATCTATAACACTCTTTTCCCACAGTTTAACATTTGACTTATGCGCTCCTTTTGCAATTGCATGGGCCGCCGTAGGTGAGGTTATAAGGATAAATATCAGACATACCAGAGATTTGACGCCCAGGGAATTAAACCCTACATATATAGTTACACCAATCAGGATAAATATCGTTCCGAAGGTTACACACTTTGTTCCCGCCTGTAGACGGTTATATACATCCGGGAACCTTAAAAGCCCAAGGCAGCCGAAGAAATTGAAAAGGATACCTATACTAAAAAAAACTATACCGACGGTTTCATTCATCGAATCCTCTCCCCTCTAAGTATTTAGCCAAAGCGATGGTGCCTATAAAACTAACCAGCGCCCAGGTGATGGCGACGTTCATATAAAAATCTTTGCCTGTTATCGCTGAGAGAAGTGCTGAAAATCCTACAACTACGATTCCCAAAATATCTATTGCCACAGTTCTGTCAGGAGCAGTGGGTCCCCGGCCGATCCGGTAAAGACACATAAAACAGCACAATAACAACACTCCGAATAATACCTGGAATACAGTTTCCATATCTCTTTATCCTGTTTCAATCAAAAATTCTGATTAATAATGGTTCGAATCGATGGACAATTCTTTTACTCGCCCCTTCGATATCCGTTGCACGAACATATATCCAATGGATGTACAGGTGACCATCATCCATTATATCAACAGTCAGAGTGCCGGGTGTCAGGGTAATAGAGTTGGCCAATGCCGTTCTCCCTGAATCGCTTTGTATGCTTGTCTTTACTTTTACAATGCCCGGCTTAATGGGCATCTTCGGGTGGATGACCCGGTAAACTACATCCAGGTTCGCTATAAGCATACTGAAAAAAAGTACCGGTACGTAACAAATAGCCCAGAAAATACGTACAGGCGAAAAAATCTTATGGGGGTATTTAGTAAATACCTTTATAAAAAGAATACTGGCTAAAAAGGAGGCGATTATCCCGGCAATAAAAATTTGCCAATCCATTGTTCCTGCCCTGAAATTATATGGCCAGGTCAACAAGTACCAGGTAACTAATGATGTAAAGAAAAGCGCGATTCTTCTCATACTTAAGTCCCTCCTTCTTCGTTCTCTACCTTATTGTAATGCCAGGGCATCCCGGGCGTAACGCACTCCGTTTACCAATACTTCGGTTGCCGGATCGAGTATCACTTCCTTTATGCCGGGGACCAGCAATATGCCCATTCCCATGCACATGACTGCAAGGATAATAAGGGGTAAAAGCATAGACACAGGTGATTCCCTGATCTGTTTCAGGTATTCCGGAAGTTCCCCTAAAAATGTATAACGCAATACCTTAAGAAACGAGATAAGGGTTACAAAACTTACTAATATTGTTACTACGGCCAGCCAATGGTATCCCCCCTGAAAAGCTGCAATAACAATTAACAGTTTACTCCAGAAACCGTTAAATGGCGGGACACCTGCTATAGACAACGAAGCGATAGTACATGTCGCTCTAGTAACAGGCATCTTTGTTCCCAGTCCGCCCATTTCCTTCAATTGTCTGGTACCGGTGCTGTATTCAATTGAACCCGAACAGAGGAACAGGAGGGACTTAAAAACGGAATGATTGGTTAAATGAAATATCCCTCCCAGAATCGCTAAAGTCCCGGCATACATATTTCCGTCTGTGGCAATAATATAACCGCCAATACCCAGACCAAGGATAACGTAACCCATCTGGCTTATACTGTGATAGGCCAGTAGTCTCTTGAAATCCCATTGTCCCACAGCAAGAAATACACCAATTACCATGGACAGAATTCCAA
>CBDVAD010000507.1:0-2839 GCA_965371875.1 uncultured bacterium | reverse complement strand
TAATCTGTGTTAGTTTGTTTTTATTAATTTTCAGATGTAAGATACAAATTCTTTTGACATTTGCCAACATAAAAATCAAAAATTTAAGTAAAAATATCATTACAGGGAAAAAGAAGCCCTATTTCTCATCTTATAACAGTTTTTTTTGGAAAATCAGGCTGCTTAGACTAATTCCTAACAGCCTTACTCTTTAGTTACTGAGCTTGCGCCGCACTGAGCTTATCGAAGTGTCGAAGGGCAGCCTATGCAAGTTCTGCCACACTGCCTTTCAGACCAATGGTATCAGCAACTTCTCTCATTCCCAGTATTGTATCAGTAATAAGATCTGTCAGTTCAACCCCAAGATCTTCAGCGCCTTTTTCTATAATACTGCGGTCAACTCCGGCAGAAAACTGTTTTGCCTTCCATTTCTTTTTTACCGATTTGGCTTTCATATCCATTACACTCTTTGATGGGCGAACAAGGGCAGTAGCTGTAATAAGACCAGTCAGTTCATCTATAGCATATAAAGTTTTCTCAAGGAGGGTTTCCGGTTTAACATCTACACAAAGTCCATAACCATGGCTTTGAACTGCCCGGATATATTCTTCCGGCCATTCCCGCTCCTCCATTATCTCCCTTACTTTAATACAATGCTCTTCGGGATACATCTCATAATCCATATCATGAATCAGACCGATTATTCCCCACTTCTCAATATCTTCATTATTTTTCTTTGCAAAGTATCTCATAACACCCTCAACCGAGAGCCCATGTTTGATTAAACTTTCTGATTTTGTAAATTCGCATAAAAGATTAAAAGCATCTTCTCTTGTTGGATTGTCCATTGCTTGTACTCCTGATGAAACTATTTCGATCAAAACAAAAGATAACACACTGTTGATCAAGCAGTAAAGACGCAAGATTTTGCGTTTCTACTGTTTGATCTCCCCACTGAATATTTCAAGAAGGCTTCCTTCGCTCCTTAATAATAACTGACCGGCAGTTCCCAGGCCTTCAACAATACCGGTAATTGTTTTGTCCTGCCCCGGAATACCGGTACTTATAGAAACTTCTTTCCCAAAACTATGGAGTCTGGCAGTTATCTCTTTATGCCATGAATCCAGAACCATAGTTTCTTTAATCTCATTTAGAATCAACTCCAGTTCAGACAGCAAATCGAAATTTTTATTTCTTTCAATCGATAATGATGTTGCTGAGTATATTAACAAATTAGAGAATTCTATCTGATTAATATTTAATCCAATTCCAATATTAAAAAAATTATTTCTTGATTCAATGATGATTCCGGCAATTTTTTTACCATTTACATAAACATCATTTGGCCATTTGATAGTTGGTTTTAATTTGTGATTACTTTCAAGATAGTGGGCTATACCCAATCCGATAACAATTGGAAGAGGATTCCCTCCTGTTTCTGCTCCTGATAAAATCAGAGTAAACAGCAGGTTCTTATCCTTTGAGGCTTCCCATATACGTCCGGGAACTCGCCCTCTTCCTGCAGTCTGCATACCTGCCATAAAAACTGTTCCTGAAAAACCAGGGACGAAGGAGGAGCAATGCTCTTCAGCAAGTATCATAGTAGATTTAGTTTTATCAATATAATAGACAGGAGCTTCATTAAAAGGGTTTGATATATTCGTTATTTCCTTAATTTTATCCATTTACAAAATTTATATTATCCCAGAAACCGATAAATCGTGATCAGGGTTGTAATGACCAGGAACCCAATAGACATCATTGCAGTTTGCCTGTTGAATCGTTTATCAACAGCCTCAAAACGTTTATCTACTACTTCAAATCGTTCATCCATCCTCTTAAACCCCTCTACCATTCGAAGGGCAATCAATTCTACATTACTATTCAAAGCCATTATTGAGGTTTTTAAATCGTTATGCTCCACTAAATGCTCTTCTCTAGGGACTGTGGAGGAAAGAAGAAGAAATATTCCTCTATGAAGAGACTTGAGGTTCTTGACATCCAGAGCCTCTTCAAATTCACTGCTAATGAGATCTACCATTTCACTCATACTCATAACTCCTTGATTCTATCAGTCTTATACCAATAGATACAGGGGAAAAGGCGTTTCTGCTTCAGGAATATTCATTTTTTTTATTTTTTGTAGGAAATAAATACGCTATTAGTAGAGACGCGATAAATCGCGCCCCTACATCGGCAATAAACAATTTCCATAGAAACCTTTTACTCCGGGTAACATTTTTTACAATTCAATGTGTTACTATTTATGTATGGCAATAGACGTTGAAAAGTTTTACACACAATATGGACCGATGGTCTTACGAAGATGCAGGTATATTCTAAAGGATGAAGAGAGTGCTTTAGATGCAATGCAGGATGTTTTTGTTCAGGTAGTAAAAAAGCAGGACATACTGAACAATAGAGCTCCATCCAGTTTGTTATATACCATGGCCACTAATATCTGCCTGAATAAACTAAGGTCTGTAAAAAGCAAAAAAGAATTCAACGATGATTCGATTCTCCAGCAAATTGCTTCTATGGATGATGTTGAAGGAGAGATAATGACAAAGGGCTTATTAGACAGAATTTTTACTAACGAAAAAACTTCTACCCGGACAATTGCCGTACTTCATTATGTTGACAAGCTGACCCTGGAAGAAACGGCCGATTTTGTAGGGTTATCAGTCTCCGGAGTAAGAAAGAGACTGAGGAAACTGCGGGAAAAAGGATTAACGTTAATGGAGGCATGGTCATGAAAAAGCATGTACCGCAAATTTATTGGGAACAGCTCTTTCTTAATGAATTATCACCGGAAAAAGCCAGATCAAATACTGATAAATCTTCAGATAATTTATTAAGA
>CBDVAD010000506.1:0-2840 GCA_965371875.1 uncultured bacterium | reverse complement strand
AATCTGGTAGGGGCGAACGGCCGTTCGCCCCTACTAGATTATGGTTTCGTTAATCCACATTTCAGCTTCTGGATCATCTCCTGCAAGAAGCATCTCCTGTAACTGAATTGTTTTTTTATCTGCAGATACATCATATGCATCCATAAGTTGTTTGTTAAGGTTATCCAATATACGGGGAATATTACTCCGGCTGCCTATAAGAGCACTGGTCATCATGAGCAATCTTGTTCCTGCCTCACACAGTGGATCTTTATTAATCAGAATCTTTAAAGTTTCAAGTGCCTGAAGATAATTCCCTGTATTTAGATACAGCTTAGATAATTTGAATAATGAAAATCTGTATTTCTGTCTAAGGTGCTCCCGTTCATCCCTTATAAAATCAGAATAAATATCACTTTCAAGGAAATCACCTTTATATATTTCCAACCCTTTATTGTACATCTCTGCTGCTACACCAAGTTCATTTTGTTTTTCTGCAGCTTCTGCAAGGTTTAGAAATTCAAGGAAACGATCAACATCTGTAATAGTAGTGCCAATTTTAAACCCGATAGTATTGGAATCTGTAAGTAAAATGTCATTCTCTTTTCCTAATATATTTCTCAGCCGGTATATAATAGTGTTAAGATTGTCTCTGGCACTTTTACTTGAGTATTTGGGCCAGAATGGTTCGTAGATCATCTCTTTAAGAATTCCGTTTTTTCGATATATTATAAGGAGTTTTAGAAGATCCACAACTCTCTTCTGACTCATCAATCCAGATGAAGCAACTTCTCTGCCTTTAATATAAAGACTAAAAGTACCAAGAGTTTTTATTTCAAGAGTATACTCTTTTTTCCTTATACTGCTGGCTACTAATCTGGACTTCAATCTTGGGAAATCTGTAAAATACTTTAATCTGGATATTTCTGCAATTTTATCCAGAATATCCGGGCTGCAAATATCAAGATTCAGGTATCCTTTTTCTGCAAATATTATATCCATTTTATCAAACTGTTTTGCAGCTTCAGCTTCTTTATTTTGTAGATGCAAAAGAAGCCCTTTTAAAGCATACATTGTTGCTAAAGAGTAGTGTGCATATTCTCCTGATATATCTGTTTCAATTTTATCCAGTAATTCCTCTGCTACTTTAAAATGTTCCAAAGAAATATTTACTTCAATAAGCTGGATATAACTATAGGGGTAATCACTTGAAAGTATCTCTTTATTTTCATCAGCCATCAATCTTTTACAGTAATAATCTGTCCTTCTTCGATTCCCCTGTCTGTATGCATTTAACATGGGTAGAAGATAAGATCTGAAATATTTAAGATAAAGATTTTCATATCTTTCATTATACCTGGAGTTTTCAAGTAAAGAATCTGCAGGTTCATATTTATCCAGGTAAAGGTGATAGAGGATTAAATTTTGTTCCAGATAGGGGCGAAATGAAAAGTCCTTACTTGCATGAGTCAGAGATTCCTGTACATTCTGTATAGCCTTGTATATATCTCCCAGATAGAAGAAAGTGTCTCCCAGATAAAAACTTACCAGAGAATTATAGGGGTGATCTCTATGATTGTTATCAAAAAGTTCTTTTGTTTTTTCCAAAAGAGTATTAGCTGCCTTGAACTCTCCCCTCTGTATATATTTTCTTGAAAGGACAAGGCGAGAACATAAAAATGCTTCATGGTTATTAAATCTCATGGAAGTTTCTTCAGCCAGCATTACTTTTTCAAAGGCAGTATCATTGACAGGAGTTTTCCAGCCCTGACCAATGGGAATTAGTGCCTGTAAAATTTCTTTTCTGTTTTCTGACAGTAGTTCTCTGGACGTATTTAAAAATTCTTCAGCTTCTTTAGCAGTAGCAGCAACAAGATTGTTGCTCTCCTGGTAAAAGAAGTAATTTGCAAGAAGAACTGAATAAATCCTTGCCTGCCTGTCATAATCCTTAATCTTGTTAAAGTATAGAAGAAGTTCAGGAAATTTCTTACGGGTAGAAAATGGATTTTTTAAATTTTCTGCAATTACCCTGTAATAATCAAGAAGCATATCACTTTCAAGTAACTCAGCTGGAAAAAAATCTAAAATTCTCTGGATTCTTTTGTATCTTGACTGGTCCAGCAGTTTTTCGGCATATACAAGAAATATATTCCTGGCGTCTTCTGTGTTACCTAATCTTATCAGATTGAAAATTGCTTTCTCATAATCTTCTGTTTCCTTGTAGAATTCAGCTCCTATTCTCAGGATCTCTAATATTTCATCAGGGTTCAGTTTGTCTGAGTTTGTTTGCAATACATATTTAAAAAGTGGATGAAAGCTATGGTAGTTGTTCTTTCTATCGATAATACTTATAAAATACCCATTGGATTCAAAATTATTCAGGAGGATCTGTCCATTTTCACCAATAATTTTTTCAATAAGCTGAGGTGTTAGAACATCAAAAAAACTTAGTTTAAGAAGCTGGTTTTTAATATTATCAGAACAGTCTGAAAAAATTTGCTCTTCAAAAAATTCTCCGGCTTCATAAAGACAGGATCTGTTTATAAGATTTTCAATGATTTCATACTGCTCTTGCGTATCTTCTGTGCAACTAAGTTTTTCAAACAGAAAAATATAGCCTGTTATCCAGCCGTCGATTATTCTGCAGATATTTTTTATTTTATCAGGAGCAATTTCCAGTTTATAGATATCTGAAAGCAGGCGCTGTACATCGTCCTCTACAAACGCAAGATCTCTGTCAAATAGCTCAAATAGTTCCTTTTGACTGCGGATATTTGATAATAAAAGCTTAGGGTACTCCCTTGATAATATAATTAGATGTATTTCGGGTGGAATGTTATCAATAAGCTGATTAATAATAC
>CBDVAD010000505.1:0-2842 GCA_965371875.1 uncultured bacterium | reverse complement strand
AAAGAAGATATTTCTTCTGTTTCAGGTAAGTTAAATGTTAAGCCATTTAAAATTGAAAAGTTTAAGCTGAAAATTGAAAGTGATATAGCCCGGGTAATGAGATTAAAAGCACACTCTCTTTTTACCGAGATGGTTCAGAGAAAAATATTTAGAGATAAAGATGGATTTTATGACCAGAATCCGGAGCTGGATATTCTTAAGCTTGCTGTAGTTGAGCGCCACAATGCAACTGGTAATATCGGTCTTGGCCTTGTTGAAAATTTTAAACTTCAAAATGGAGCAATTGCTACAACCATAGCTCACGATTCTCATAATATAATTGTAATTGGGGATAATGATTCTGACATGTTTGGGGCAGTAAATGAACTGATTAAAATTGGGGGCGGTATTACCATGTGCAGTGAGGGTAAAATTCTTGGTACTCTTCCATTGCCTGTAGCGGGTCTTATGTCGGATAAACCTCTTCCTGAGATAAATGAGAAGCTAAAAGAGATGAATAAGACTGCATATGAGATACTCGGGGTGAATAAGGATCTTGATCCTTTTATGACCCTTGCTTTTTTAGCTCTACCCGTAATACCAGAGCTGAAATTAACAGATGCTGGCCTCTTTGATGTTACAGAGTTTAAGTTTACTGATATATCTGTGTAAGGGGATGGATTAGGCTGTTAGGCTGTTAGGCTGAAGGTTATTAGGGTAGTCTGTCTATTTCTTATCTTCCCTAACAGCCTTCAACCTAATAGCCTTCTATTTCTTATCCTAAGTTACAATTTCTATCCGTTCGGCCCTGTTTGTGGTTTCACCTATCGCAGAAGCCCTGTGCCCTGTCTCTTCAAGTTTCTTAAGGATCTCGCTGCTGAACTCATCAGGTACAGCTATAAGCAGTCCTCCTGAAGTCTGAGGGTCAAAGAGGGTATAAAGAATATCTTTTGAAATTTCATCAGAATTATCTATGTAACTCATTCTATATCTCTTGTTTCTTCCGGTTCCTGCAGGGATAAACTTTTCTGCAATGTATTTCATTGTGTCCGGGAACAGATTGATTGCCGGGAAATTAATCTTAATACCGGCACTTGTACCGGACATCATCTCACAGGCATGACCAAGCAGTCCGAAGCCTGTAACATCTGTGCAGGCTGATACGGGGTATTCCTGTATTATTTCTGAAGCTGTTTTATTTAAGAACGCCATGGATTTTATCGCTTCCTCAATAGCGCTGCTTGAGGCTTTACCGGCTCGGAGGGCTGTGTTAATTGTTCCTGTTCCCAGGGGTTTTGTAAGAATCAGAGTCTCATTTGGTTTAAGTGTATTGTTTCGAAGGACCTTGTCCGGATGGATTATTCCTGTTACGGCATATCCGAACTTCAGTTCCGGATCATCCAGACTGTGTCCTCCAACCAGTGCAGTACCTGCTTCGATCAGTTTATTAAGTCCGCCGTCCATGATTTTACGCAGATGCTCCATCTCCAGGGTATCTTTTGGATAGCCTACAACACTAAGTGCTGTAATTGGTTTGCCGCCCATTGCATAGACATCGGACAGGGCATTTGCCGCAGCAATCTGACCAAAAATAAATGGGTCGTTAACGATAGGGGGAAAGAAATCGATAGTCTGAATTAGTGCAATATCATCAGAAATCTTATATATACCCGCATCTTCGCTGGTTTTAAAATCAGCTATTAAATTTGGATAATCAGGCTGCTTTAGTCCGCAAAGAGCCTTATCCAGGGTTCCTGGTCCAAGCTTTGCACCACAACCGGCGAATTTTGTATATTTAGTAAGTTCTACCATTTTTATGTTTTCCATTTTATCCTTCTTTTTATCAGTTTACGCTGGGAAAGCAGGAGACGGGAAACAGGCGACCGGGGAAGAAAATCGGAAGGTCGAAAATTAAAGAAGAACAAAATTCTTCCGTACTCCCGTCTCCATCCTCCTGTCTCCCTTCTTCCCTAATTCCCCTTCTTCGGCCCTGTAAGTGTCATAACAGCTTCCAGTGTTCCACCGCCAACAGCCCTTGCCTTATCCGAAATGGTAAAGCAGTTTTCCACACTACCTCTGGTATCAACATCACCTATCTTGAATCCTTTCTCCGGAACTATCATTCCATCATGGATTATACCCCGGAGAACACCGTCCAGCTGGGACCGGACTTCGCTGTCTCCAATCATTGCAAGGATGTCTCCTTTTTTTACAAGGTCGCCTATCTTTTTCTTTACATCCACCCGGCCGGGAGCTGTTGATCTGACAACCCTTTTCCCGGCTTCACCGCCAATGACTCCGGGAACGCCTGTATTAAGCTCGGGTTTCCCTTTCAATATTACTGTTCCAAGGTTATGTCCTCTGTTAGTCTCGATTACAGCATCTACATCAACCCCAGCATCGAAGCCTGGTCCAAGACCAATTACAACAGGAGCCATGTCTCTGGTGGTTCCAAGATTTTTCTTTGCCAGAATGCCGTCGACTACAGCTATTGGTTTAAGAACTGCTATGTATTTACCATCAGGATCAGCAATTACAGGAATGGCTTTTTCGACAAGAATTTCTCTAATCTCTTTCTCATTATTTGCTTTTATTGCTGTTATCCCGGTTATAGTAATTGAGCCGTCATACATTGCCTGGGAAAAAGATACTGTGCTTCGGATGACTGTTGGTTTTTCTATTTCCAGTACAACAATTCTATACCCGGCATTGTGGAGTCTCGCAATAGATCCTGATGCAATATCTCCACCACCACGAACAACAATTAGATTATCATATTTCTGCTTAATAGATCTTCCTGTTGATCTTGACTGTATCATACGAATTTCTGAGAGTATGCTGAATGCTATCTCTTCCGGAGTTT
>CBDVAD010000504.1:0-2863 GCA_965371875.1 uncultured bacterium | reverse complement strand
TATACAGATCCGTCAGGCCATGAACCAAAACCTAAACCAATGGTATTTGATCCAGTGTATATTTGGGGAGATCCTGGTATTAGTTTGCATTCTGATTTTTCTAATCCTACTCCGGATCAGGGTTCAGGCATATTTCGCTTTGATGTTTCTCCATGGACAAAAACACAATTTAATCAAAAGATCTATAAAAATCAGGCTTCAAAAGCACTGAAGTGGTACTCGCATTATAATTTTTTAGTTCCAGGGACAGATTGGAAGGCTCTAAAAACACAACTGATGATTCATGGAATTAAATATGGTACATATATTCTGGGTGCAATGAATACTGCATGGACTGATGCGATTAGAAGAGTATATCTTCTGGGAAGTGGATATCTGACTTATAAGGACAATAAAAGTTTTCTGGAAACAGCACTAAAATCTACGTCGGACATTTCATCAATGTCGAAGAAACAATTCGGCGTAGCAGTAGTTACAGCAACTTTTGATATGGCTACCAATTGGGGCACCGGATGCGATTTGACGTGTGACTTATTATATGACAAAGGGAAATTTAATTCAGATACACCATTATATAAAATACATGCTCAAATAGGTGGAATAATTGAATCAGGGGGAGAGACAGCTTTGAATGGTGCGATAGCTGTGAATACTTTATCAAAAGGATCTTTAATAGGAATTGCAGTTCCTGTGTCTGGTGGTGGTACGGTCGCAAGTTGTGCTGGTTCAGTTATACAGACATTTGCCAATTTTGGAAAATATCAAGATTGGTCAGAATTGCGTGCTCCAATATTGCCTTCCATTAAAAAAATATTAGATAATGGAAGCCTTGCTCCAAGGGCTAAAAAGGAAAAATTTAAAAAATTTAAAAAATAAGAACAAACAGATTTATAAAATCCGGCCGGTATTGATTAATCGGTCGGATTTTGGTAAGGGACACTCAATCCACATTCACAAGGAGCAGCTAATGAAATCACAAAAGCTTTTAGCCATAATAGTATTTATCCTATCCATAACCTCAAACATGTGGCCCCAAACAACAGCCGGTCAATTTCTGGAACTGCAGACAATAGATTACAACAAAATAGACATAAGCCGTACCCGGATAGATTATGTCAACTATAAGCTGTACTACGTTACAGGACTAATCTACGACAGCGAAAAATATAACCTGCTGCTCGAGTATGACGGAGAAAACCAGATAACCCTGTTAAAATACTACCCGGAAAAAGACATCATAAGCTCCCGCTCTGTCAGGCCGGATTTTCGAAAAATACAAATAGATTCAGAAGAAAAAGGGACAGTCAGAATAGAAAATGCGCGTCTGTTTAACAAAACATATACCATAGACCTGGCACTGACAGATGAAAAATCCCTTGAAATAACCGGCCTGGTGTACAGGGATATCGAAACAACCCGGAGCAGCCCCTTTACAAATGTCTTAACCACCTTCGAAAACGGAACAGCAGGCTCCGGCAGCTGGAAAGCGACAGATACAAGCCTTGTTCAGGAAGATGAAACACAGATGTACGGCAAATATGTCATTGACCTGGATCAGAAACTCGGGCAGTACAAATACACCTTCAGTGCAAAAGCCGAAGGTGATGGATGGATAGGCTACGGCCTGCATTTCGACGTTACAGGTGAAAAAAGTGTAACGGGTTACGGCCTTGGAGAATCCTACCTCGTCTGGTTTACCCGGGACATGAATGCCAATAAAAACAATGGAACCTATGTTGAACTCTACAGGTCTTATTCCGATACAAAAATGATAAGAGTCGCCAGTCAGCTTATTAACAGGGACATAGAAGATCTGCTGAATATAGAAATCAACTACAATATACAGGCACATCTTATATCTGTTGTTATTGACAGTCAACTGGGCCTGTCTCTAATGCCCAATGAAAAGATAATGGACTTCGGAAGTAAAATAGCCTTCAGAACCCTTGGGGCGAAAGTTGAGTTCGGTAACCTCGATATATCGGGACATTAGAGGAGTATTGTTTTGAGTATTTTTTTTAATAAAGTATCCATGCTGGAAGCGGAGATTGAAGCCATGCTCGATGAGATATCACAGGCGGGTATGATATTTATCGCCGCCATCAGAGATTATTTCAATGAAGATATGAAGAAGTTTCACGGGAGGCTGAAAATAATAATGAAACTGGAATCCGATGTGGACAATATGAGAAGAGAGATCCGCTACAAACTGTATACGCAGATGCTTATACCCGAATCCCGGGGAGATGTCCTTAGCCTTCTGGAAAATATAGATAATGTTATAGATGCAGTTAAAGATGTTCTTATCCAGTTTGACATCGAAAAGCCCCATATTCCCGAATCTCTGCACCGGGACTTCATTGAACTGTCCAAATCCTCGACTAAGGCAGTCAACAGTACAGTCAAGGCTGCGAGATCTTTTTTCAAAGAGATTTACCTTATCAACGATTACATAAGCAAAACCTACTTTTATGAACATGAAGCCGATGTTTCTGAATCCATAATCAAGAGGAAGGTTTTTTCCTCCGAAGAATATGGCGATCTGGCGCAGAAGATGCAGATCCGCGATTTTGCCGTGCTTATTGCCGGAATCTCCGACGAAGCGGAAAGTGTGTGTGAACGACTTTCTGTCGCCGCAATAAAACGGTCAATTTAGGAAGGTCTGCATGTTTACACTAATGGTATTTCTGTCGAGCGGTTTATTTCTGGGCTGGTCGCTTGGAGCGAACGATGCGGCCAATGTCTTTGGAACAGCAGTCGGTACGAAAATGATCAGCTTCCGCACTGCCGCAGTGGTGGGCAGTATCTTTGTAATACTCGGGGCTGTACTAAGCGGATCGGGAGCCTCGCACACCCTGGGAAA
>CBDVAD010000503.1:0-2865 GCA_965371875.1 uncultured bacterium | reverse complement strand
CTGTGATCAGGGAACTTAACTCTTTATACCCGGATATTGATGTCATAAAACTGGACCTGGTGGATTTTTACCTTTCCAAAGAAACATCTGTGCATCTGGAATGTGATAACAATCTGCATGCAGGAGAGATAGAGTCTTCCCTTATGCTGTTCCTTAAGAAAGAGTATTTTCGAAAGGAAAAGGCAGTTGATTTTATACCGGACATACCAAGGAGCTATCTGAACAATTTCCCGCTGTTAAAAGTTTCTCCCCATGGAGTCTGGGGAAAGCCAAGCCTGGCTACTGTAGAAAAGGGTAAAAGTATTTTTGATACAGTTGTAGAGAGTGCTGTAGAATACCTTAAAGCATTTTTATTGGCCCTTGAAGAGAAGAATTAAAAATAAAACTTGACAAATCGATTAGGGTGTTTCATCATTGAATTATTAGTTGCATGCAACTACATATTTAAACTGCTTGTATCTTGATATCATTTTAGTCTGTCTTATCCCGGCAGTTAACCGGGATTTAACATATTTTAAAGGAGACAAGAAGTATGAAGAAGCTAACACTGATTCTGGTACTCATTCTGGGAGCATCAATGGTCTTTGCCGTCGGTAAAAAGGAGGATACCGGTCTTCCATGGGTTCCTGAGAAACCAATCACAATTATCGTTCCATGGTCAGCAGGCGGATCAACAGACCAGCTTGCAAGAATTATTGCAGGTGAAATTGAAGATCCTCTGGGACAGAAAATTGTAATTCAAAACCAGCCTGGAGCATCCGGCTCAGTTGGAACACAGAGTTGTCTGGATGCACCAAGAGACGGATATACATGGACGGCAGGTGCCGCAGTTGATGTAGGAGTATACAGCCTGCTTGGACTCATTGATACAAGAATTGAAGACTGGAACCTGTTTCTGGGAGTTGCTAATGTAATGATTGTATCTGTTAACCCTGATAGTCCGTATCAGACATTTGACGATCTCCTGGCAGCCTTCAAAGCCAAACCTGGACAGGTAAGTGTAGCCACAGCCGGTCAAAGCTCAGCCGGTCATATCGCAATGGAAATTATAAAGAAATATACCGGTGTTGAGTATAAAATGATTCCCTACGACGGTGGTAATCCTGCAGTAATAGCTACTGTGGCAGGAGAAGCCGAAGTAGTTACCCAGCTTGCAGTTGAACAGGCTGATATGCTCAGAGCAGGAAAACTGAGAGCATTGGCAGTTCTGTCAGATGAAGACATGGATATGAAGGGCGTTGGAGTTATTCCTTCAATCAAAAAATGGTTACCCAAATATGCAACCGGACCAAACTATTTCGGTATCTGGATACCAAAGGGAGTACCGGAGGAAGTAATAGAAACTTTTGGTATACTATGGGACAAACATATTAAAAACTCCAAGGCTATTAAAGACTATGCCGATGAGAGGGGTGCAATTTTCACACCACACTGGGGTGACGATGCACAGGAAAGAGTAATGTCCTATATTGCTCCGGTAGCATGGCTCTACTACGATGCAGGGAAGGCAAAAGCTTCACCTGAAACCATAGGAATTTCAAGACCATAGCAGATTTGACTAATGTTTAATGCAGGTCTTTTATTATGAGAGACCTGCATATTTTTTTTAACAGCGGGAGTTTAAGCATGAAAGAAAGCAATATGCCGAGAGCAGATTTTCTAATGTCAATTGTACTGATGCTATTCGGTATTTTTGTAATGATAATCTCATCTCAGATGCCGAATTTTGCTGATCAGAATGCTAACCCCTACTCTGCACCAGGAGTTGTACCCTCTATGCTGGGTGCCATTTTTCTTCTGATGGGGATTGTCATGCTAATCCGTTCAATTTTTAGAAAAGGCTACCGCCTTGGAATTACCGGCACTAATATATCTGCCTGGTTTAAAGATCAAACTACACACAGATTTCTTATAACACTGAGCCTGAGTGTAATTTACGCTTTAATTCTTCTGGGGAGGATCCACTTCCTGATCGCAACCGGGCTCTACATGTTTACATTTGTTGTTTTGTTCGAGTACAAGCGTGAGGTCAGATTTCTGGCCCAGAAAAAAACTTTTCTGATGGCTCTGCTTTTGGCTGTAATCACATCCGGAAGCGTTTACGGGGTATTCCGATACCTTTTCCTTGTAAATTTGCCTGGATAATGGACATAAGGAGGATTATCAGATGTTTGAAGGTTTAATATTGTTTGGTCAGGAATTCATGAGTTTTATGAATTTTAGTACGATCTTCTCTGTGCTCTGGGCGACCCAGCTTGGGATTATTGTCGGTATGCTTCCGGGATTGACGGCTACAATGGGCGTGGCTCTTATGACCACCCTTACTTTTAAAATGGACGCTGGGAATGCTGTCCTTATACTGGTTTGTATGTATGTGGGCGCAATCTACGGCGGATCAAGAAGCGCTATTCTTTTGAACATTCCGGGGACTCCGGCAAATGCGGCAACTGCCGTAGACGGATACCCTCTTTCCAAACAGGGAAGGGCCGGAGAAGCAATCGGGATTGCAACTGTAGGGTCCTTCATTGGTTCTATAATTGGTATGCTTTTTCTTGCGTTTTTTACGCCTCTCATTGGTAATGTTGCACTCAAATTTCTCTCATTCGAGTTCATGTGGCTGGCAATCTTCGGTATTGTTATCTGTGGAAATCTGACAGCACCAAAGGACCCTCTTAAGGGATGGATTGCCGGTTTCCTCGGTCTGTTTGTAGCTATGATAGGCATGGAAGGTATTCATGCCCATGTCCGTTTCTCATTCGGAACGGTAGCCCTTTCAGGGGGCATCGGACTTATCCCCGCAATGGTGGGGGCCTTTGGGTTCGCCGAGCTTATGACAGTCATGAAACATCCGAAATATGAAGTTGT